>NZ_CALRZC010000060.1:0-37679 GCF_943372545.1 Variovorax sp. YR752
CGCGCGGCGGCCGCGTCGAGCAGCGATTCCGCCAGCGCCTGCGCGCCGGTGAGGGAATGGAAGAACGAAGGCGAGTCGGTGTCGAACAGCAGCAGGTGCTGTGCGCCGCGTGCGACCGGCGAGAGCGGGCTGTCGGTCAACGCGAGCACGGCGGCGCCCTGGCGGCGCGCCAGCGCCACTGCCTCGACGGTGCGGCGCGTGTAGGGCGCCTGGCTGATCGCCACCAGCAGGTCGCCAGGGGCGATCTGCAGGGCGTGGTCGGCCAGCGTGCCACCGAGGTCGTTCATCAGCGTGCCGTTGGCCTTCAGCAGGCCCCAGCCGTAGTGCAGGTGGAAGGCAAGCCCGTGGCACACGCGCAGGCCGAGAAAGAACACCCGGGAAGCGTGCAGCAGGGCATCCGCGGCGGCTTCGATCGTGCCATCGCCGTTGCGCGCCGCCACCGAGGCGACGTTGGCCTGCTGCGCGCCGTTGAGCGCGTCGAGCCGATCTCGCGCGGCGGCTCCCGAACGCTGCCGGGCACGTGCACGTTCGGCATATGCCGATGGCGCGGCCTGCGCCGCGAGCCGGCGTCGGGCCGGCTGCCGAAGTGCCTCGTAGCCGTCGAAGCCGAGCCGCTGCGCAAGCCGCGTCATCGTCGCCGGGCTGACGCCGGCCTGGCGCGCGGCGCTGCGCATCGAGTGCAATGCGATCGTCGCCTCATGGCCCTGCAGCCAGCGCGCAGCGCGCTGCTGTTCCGGGCTCAGTTCGTCGAAGCGCCGGCCGATCAGCTGCGAGAGGGTGGTGGCGGACATGCAAGCACGAGGGCATGGCACAGAAAGCGTTCGAGTGTTTCAGCAGCGCCGTACTGAGTCAAGTGTTGCAAACACACCGGTCGGCCCGAATGGCACGGTGCGAGAATGCTCCTCGACCAGCAGGAGACGGCGATGGGCAGCATCTACGACCAGCATCTCGACAGGAACCCCGCCAACTTCGCGGCGCTCAGCCCGGTCAGCTTCGTCGAGCGCAGCGCCGAGGTGTTCGGTGATCTGCCGGCGGTGATCCACGGTGCGCGGCGCTGCGACTGGCGCACGCTGCGAGACCGGTCGGCACGGCTGGCAGCCGCCTTGCGCGCGCTGGGCGTGGTACGCGGCACGACGGTGACGACGATGCTGCCGAACACACCGGAGATGGTCGAGGCGCACTACGCGATCCCGGCGCTGAACGCGGTGATCAACACGCTGAACACTCGGCTGGATGCGCCGCTGCTGGCCTGGCAGATGAACCACTGCGAAACGGCCGTGGTGATCACCGACCGCGAGTTCGCCCCGCTGATGGGCGAGGCGCTGCGCCTGCTGAAGGCCGAGCACGGCCGCTCGCCGGTCGTCATCGACGTCTGCGACAGCGAGTACGGCGGCACCGGCGAGCGCCTCGGCGCGCACGAGTACGAGGCGCTGCTGGCGGCGCACGAGCCGCTGGCGAGACTGGACGGTCCGGCCGACGAGTGGGATGCGATTGCCGTGAGCTACACCTCCGGCACCACCGGCGACCCCAAGGGTGTGGTGACGCACCACCGCGGCGCCTACCTCAACGCGGTGTGCAACGCGGCCACCTGGACCATGCCGCACTTCCCCACCTACCTGTGGACGCTGCCGATGTTCCACTGCAACGGCTGGTGCTTCCCCTGGACGGTGGCGATGCTCGGCGGCACGCATGTGTGCCTGCGCCGCGTCGAGGCGCCGGCCATCCTGGCGGCAATGCGCGAGCACGGTGTCGACCACTACTGCGCGGCGCCGATCGTGCACAACCTGATCATCGCCGCGCCCGATGAGATGCGTGCCGGCATCCGGCAGAAGGTGCGCGGCATGGTCGCCGGCGCGGCGCCGCCGGCGGCGATGATCGAAGGCATGGCCCGGCTCGGCTTCGACATCACCCATGTCTATGGTCTCACCGAGGTCTACGGCCCGGCGGCGGTGGCAGTCAAGCGTGACAGTTGGGCCACCGAGAGCCTGTCCGAGCAGACCCGCCTGAACGGCCGCCAGGGTGTGCGCTACATGCTGCAGGAAGGCATGACGGTGCTGGACCCGGAAACGCTGCGCGAGACGCTGGCCGACGGATCGACCATGGGCGAGATCATGTTCCGCGGCAACATCGTCATGAAGGGCTACCTGAAGAACCCGGCGTCCACCGACAAGGCTTTCGAGGGAGGCTGGTTCCACACCGGCGACCTGGCGGTGATGGAGCCGGACCGCTACGTGAAGATCAAGGACCGCAGCAAGGACATCATCATCAGCGGCGGCGAGAACATCAGCTCGATCGAGGTCGAGGATGCGCTGTACCGCCACGCCGCGGTGATGGCCTGCGCGGTGGTCGCCAAGCCGCACGACAAGTGGGGCGAGACGCCGCTGGCCTTCGTCGAGCTCAAGCCCGGCGCCAGCGTCACGGCCGAAGAGCTGATCGCGCACTGCAAGGGCCTTCTCGCCGGCTACAAGGTGCCGCGCGAGATCCGCTTCGAGGCCATCCCCAAGACCTCGACGGGCAAGATCCAGAAGTTCCAGCTGCGCGAGCGGGCGAAGAGTGCGTCCGCGATCGGATGAGGAGAGCGAGATGACGAGCAACGAGGCTCTGGTGTTGCGCGAGACCGATGAACGCGGCGTGGTGCGGCTGACGCTGAACCGGCCGAACGCCTTCAATTCGCTGTCGGAAGGCATGCTTGCCGCGCTGCTGGACGAACTGGAGGCGATCGCCAAGGACGAGCGTGCCCGCGTGGTCGTGCTCGGTGCCGCCGGCCGCGCCTTCTGCGCCGGGCATGACCTGAAGGAGATGCGCGCCGAGCCCTCGCTGGACTACTACCAGACGCTGTTCGCGCAATGCACGCAGGTGATGCTCGCGGTGCAGAAGCTGCCGGTGCCGGTGATCGCGCGCGTGCATGGCATCGCCACGGCCGCAGGCTGCCAGCTGGTCGCGATGTGCGACCTGGCAGTGGCGGCGCGCGATGCACGCTTCGCGGTCAGCGGCGTCAACCTCGGCCTGTTCTGCTCGACACCCAGCGTCGCGCTGTCGCGCAACCTGTCGCGCAAGGCGGCCTTCGAGATGCTCGTCACCGGCGGGTTCATCTCGGCCGAGGAGGCGATGGCCAAGGGCCTGGTGAATCGCGTGGCCGAGCCTGACCAGCTCGACGCGGCGGTGGAGACGCTCGTCGCGGCCATCGTCGCCAAGCCGCGCGTGGCGCTGGCGATGGGCAAGGCGCTGTTCTACCGCCAGCTCGAGAAGGGCATCGCGGCCGCCTACGACGACGCCGGCCAGACCATGGCCTGCAACATGATGGACGAGAGCGCGCTGGAAGGCGTGCAGGCCTTCATCGACAAGCGTCCGCCGAACTGGGGCACGCCGCGCGGATGAGGCGCGCGCTGCTCGTTCTGGCGGCGCTGGTCGGCCTGTGCAGCGGCGCGTGCCTGCACGCCGCCGAACCCGCCTGGCCCGAAGCGCTGCTGCAGGAGGCTCGGCAGATCGTCGCCGAGGCGGCCGACGACGGGCTCGATCCGGCCGACTACCGCGACCTGCCGCCGCCCGAGGCCATGCGGCGCTACCTGAGCCATCTGCATCTCGGGCGTGTGCGTGCGAAGGAGCTCGGCTTTCGTGTCGGCGCGTCGACCGATGACGAGATCGACGGCGTTCTGCAGGCGGCCGTGGCCGAGGGCCGGCTGCAGCCGGCCGTGGAGCGCCTGACGCCACCGCTCGCACAGTACCGGCAGTTGCGCGAGGCGCTCGCCCGCTACCGAGGCCTCGGCCGCCTCGCACCGCCATGGTCGGCCTTGCCTCCGTTGAGGAAGAAGCTGGTTGCGGGCGACGCCTATGCCGGCATCGCCGGCCTGCGCGAGCGACTCGTCGCCTTCGGCGACCTTCCCGCCGACGCGGTGAACGCAGCCGAGCGCTACGACGACGTCCTCGCCGCCGCAGTGCAGCGCTTCCAGCAACGCCACGGCCTCGACACCGATGGCACGATCGGCCGCGCCACGCTCGCGGCGCTGAACGTGCCACCGAGTGCGCGTGTGCGCCAGATCGAACTGGCGATGGAGCGCCTGCGCTGGCTGCCGCACCGCAGCGGCCGGCCGTTCATCGCCATCAACATCCCGATGTTCCGGCTCTGGGCCTGGGATGCCGGTGCGCCAGAGGGCACACCGGCGCTTGGCATGGGCGTGATCGTCGGGCGCGCGCTGCGCACGCAGACGCCGGTGTTCGCCGACGAGATGACGCACCTGATCTTCCGGCCGTACTGGAACGTGCCGCGCTCGATCCTGCGCAATGAGGTGCTGCCGGCCGCCGAGCGCGACCCCACCTACCTCGCGCGTCACGACATGGAACTGGTCGGCGGGCAGGGCGACGATGCGAGGCCGGTGGCCGCCACGACGGAGAACCTCGAGGCCGCGCGCGCCGGCGCGCTGCGCATCCGGCAGCGGCCGGGGCCGAAGAACTCGCTCGGCCTGGTCAAGTTCATCTTTCCCAACGACGACAACGTCTACCTGCACGGCACGCCGGCGCGCGCACTGTTCTCGCGCAGCCGCCGCGACTTCAGCCACGGCTGCGTGCGGCTGGAGAACCCGCCGGCACTGGCGCAGTGGCTGCTGAAGGACCAGCCGGCGTGGACGCTGGAGCGCATCGAGGCAGCCATGAACGGCACGAGCTCGCAGCAGGTCAACCTGAGCGCGCCGGTGCCGGTGATCCTGTACTACGTGACCGCGGCAGTGATGCCCGAGGACGGCACGCTGCATTTCGCCGACGACATCTACGGCCACGACGCCGCGCTGGAGCGTTCGCTGAAGCGACGCCGCTCGAACTGAGCGGGCAGGGCGCTTACCAGGCGCGCACGCGCCCGGTGTCCACGTGGACGAAGTTCGACCCCGGATAGAAGCCGACGCCGCCGCGGCCCAGCGACAGCGCGGCGTTGCGCAGCGAAGCCAGAGGCACATCGGCCAGGCGGATGTCGATCGCCTGGCCGCTCATGTGCAGGCTCTTCGTCGCCACGCCGTTGCTGCGCTCGTGCAGCATGCGGTTGGTGGCCGGCGACCGGTAGCCGGAGATGATCTCGAAGGGGCGCTCGCTGCGTGTCTGCAGGCGCAGCGCGTGCAGCAGATCGAGCAGCGCCGGATCGATGGTGCCGACGTCACCGGTGCGGAAGTCGCGCAGCACGCGATTGACCGCGCCGAGCGCGTCGGGCAGGTAGCTGCCGCTACTGAAGTACTCGACCTCGAGCCGCTCGCCGGTGTGCAGGTGACTGAAGGTGAGCATCCGTGGCTCGGCGCTGCGCGCCTTCGCAGTCAGCGGTGCGGCGGCCAGGGCTGCCACGAAGTGACGTCGGGTCAAGGTCGACATGCCCCCGAGTGTATCGACGCCCTTCGGCGACATGGTGTGATTGTGTGAACGACTTGACGTCCGGCAAGCCGGCTGAAACACGCTGCCGGCACTTTGCGCAAGACTTCGCACAGGAACAAGACCGATGATGGACGATCAGGCCTTTCGCCGGCTCGTCGCGGCCTACGAGCACGACAGCCGCGGCGACCCGCAGCGCTTCGCGAAGACCACCGCCGCGATGGCGGTGTTCGGCTACGCCACCATCCTGCTGCTGCTGGCCGCGTCGGCCTGGGGTCTGCTCTGGGGCGTGCAGCAACTGATCCACGGCCGCGTGCAGGGCTGGAAGATCATGCTGGTGATCGCCTGCGCCTCGTTGCTGTTCTCGCTGTTGCGTGCGCTGTGGATGCGGCCGGTGGCACCGGAAGGCATTCCGGTCGATGCGGCGCAGGCGCCGCGCCTGTTCGAGCTCATCGAGAAGGTTCGCCAGCGCACTGGCGCGCCGCGCCCCGACCGCGTGCTGATCGACGGCGACCTCAACGCCGCCGTGTGGCAGCAACCGCGCCTGGGGCTGCTCGGCTGGCATCAGAACCATCTCGTCGTCGGACTGCCGCTGATGCTCGGCCTGTCGACGAAGCAGTTCGGCGCCGTCATCGCCCACGAATTCGGCCACCTGCGCGGCGCCCACGGCAAGCTCGGCCAGTGGATCTACCGCACGCGGCGCAGCTGGTACATGCTGGCCGAGGCGCGCGAGCGTTCCGGCCTGGGCGGCAACGTCGCCGACCTGGCACTGGCCTTCTTCTTCCGCCACTTCTTCCCGCGCTTCAACGCACGCGCCTTCGTGCTGTCGCGCCAGCAGGAGTTCGAGGCCGACCGCGCAGCGCACCGCATCGTCGGCGCGCGCCCGGCGGCCGAAGGGCTGCAGGCGATCGAGGTGCAGGCACGCTTCCTCAACGACGAGTTCTGGCCCGAGCTGTGGCGGCGCGCCGCGACCTCGCCGTCGCCGGCGAGCGAGCAGCCCTACCGCGCGCTGCACCGGGCGATGCCGGAGAGCCTGCGCCATCCGAAGGCGCGCGTCTGGCTGAACGACGGCCTGAAGCGACTGCCCGACAGCAGCGACACGCACCCGTCGCTGCGCGATCGCCTCGCCTTCGCCGAGGTCAAGCCCGGCCTGCCGGGGCCGGCGGCACCGAGTGCCGCTGAGGCGTTGCTCGGGGACGGACTGGACGACTGGATCCGCCGCATCGACGAACGCTGGCGCGAGGAGGCCGCGCTGGCCTGGAACGAGCGCCACCGCCACGCCAACGGCCAGCGCCACATGATCGATGAACTCGAACGTGAGGCCGCCACCGGCCCGATCGATGCCGACGATCACCTGCTGTGGTCACGCGCCGCACGGCTGCTCGACGGCGAGGAGGCCGGCGAGCAGGTGCTGCGAAGGCTGATCGCCGATCGGCCGGACAACCTGGCCGCGCGCTACGAGCTGGGCATGCTGCTGGTCGAAGAAGCCGATGCGGCGCGCAGCGACGAGGGCGCCGAGCTGCTGCGCGGCGTGGCCGAGGCGGGCAACAACCCCTGGGCCTACAGCGCGGCGGCGCGACGCGAAGCCTGGCTGGAGGCGCGCGAGCGCTTCGACGCGCTGAAGACCTGGCGCACGCTGCTGCGCCAGCGCGACGGCGAGGCCGCGGCGGCGATGGAGGCGCTGCACCGATTCGATGGCGAACTGCAGTTCGAGCGCGCGGCTCTCAGCCGGCGCGTGCTGCGCTCGCTGCAGGATCTGCTGCGCAGCGAACGCGCCGCCGGCCGTGCCTGGGTCATCCGCAAGAGCGATCCGGCGGCGCCGGGCTGGCGCTTCTGCCTGGTGGTGATCGAGCGTGCCCGCGGCATCGGCCAGCCGGATGCACTGACGTGGTGGGCCGAGTTGCGCGAGCGCATCGAGCTGCCGTGCCCCTTCATGGTCATCGACCTGGCGCACCCCTTCTGGCGCGACGGCGCGCAGAAGAAGCTGGTCACGCGGATGCTCGCCGTGCCCGACGCGCAGATCTACACCGCGCGCCGCTGAGCAACGGGACGACTACATCCCGGCATAGTTCGGCCCGCCGCCGCCTTCGGGCGTGACCCAGACAATGTTCTGCGTCGGGTCCTTGATGTCGCAGGTCTTGCAGTGCACGCAGTTCTGCGCGTTGATCTGCAGGCGATCACTGCCGTCGTCGTTCTTGACGAACTCGTAGACGCCGGCCGGGCAGTAGCGGCTTTCGGGGCCGGCGTAGGTCGCCAGGTTGATGGCCACCGGCACCTCGCTCTTGCGCAGCGTCAGGTGCGCCGGCTGGTTCTCTTCATGGTTGGTGTTGCTGATGAACACCGAGCTGAGGCGGTCGAAGGTCAGCTTGCCGTCGGGCTTCGGGTAGGCGATCTGCGCGCACTCGGCGGCCGGCTTCAGGTAGGTGTGGTCGGCGGCCGTGCGGTGCAGCGTCCAGGGCGGTGCCTTGAAGCCGAGCTTCGGCAGCAGCCATTGTTCGATGCCGGTCATCAGCGTGGCCGTCGTGCGGCCCTTCTTGAACCACTGCTTGAAGTTGCGCGCGCGGTCGAGTTCCGAGAACAGCCAGCTTTCCTCGAAGGCCTTCGGGTAGTCGCTCAGTTCGTCGTGCTGGCGGCCGGACTTGATGGCGGCAAAGGCAGCTTCCGCCGCCAGCATGCCCGTCTTGATCGCCGCATGGCTGCCCTTGATGCGGCTGGCATTCAGGTAGCCGGCATCACAGCCGACCAGCGCGCCACCCTTGAACACCGTCTTCGGCAGGCTGAGGATGCCGCCGGCGGTGATGGCGCGTGCGCCGTAGCCGATGCGCTTGCCGCCTTCGAGATACTTGCGGATCTCCGGGTGCGTCTTCCAGCGCTGGAACTCCTCGAAGGGGCTCAGCCAGGGGTTCGCATAGTCGAGGCCGACAACGAAGCCGAGCGCGACCTTGTTGTCCTCGGCGTGGTACAGGAACGAACCGCCATAGGTGTCCGACTCCAGCGGCCAGCCGGCGGTGTGGATGACGAGGCCGGGCTGGTGCTTGGCCGGGTCGATCTCCCACAGCTCCTTCAGGCCGATACCGTAGCTCTGCGGGTCGCGGCCGGCATCCAGCCTGAAGCGCTCGATCAGCTGCTTGCCGAGGTGGCCGCGCGCGCCTTCCGCGAAGATCGTGTACTTGGCATGCAGCTCCATGCCGATCTGGAAGCCGTCGTGCGGCTGCCCGTCCTTGCCGACACCCAGGTTTCCGGTGGCCACACCCTTGACCGAGCCGTCGTCGTTGTAGAGCACCTCGCCGGCGGCGAAGCCGGGGAAGATCTCCACGCCCAGCGCCTCGGCCTGCTGGCCCAGCCAGCGCACCACATTGCCCAGGCTGACGATGTAGTTGCCGTGGTTCTTGAAGCAGTCGGGCAGCAGGACGTCGGGCGTCGCCTTCGCGCCGGTCTCGCTGAGGAAGAGGAACTGGTCGGCCGTGACCTCCTGCTTCAGCGGCGCGTCCATCTCGTTCCACTTCGGGAACAGTTCGGTCAGCGCCTGCGGGTCCATGATCGCGCCGGACAGGATGTGCGCGCCGGGCTCCGATCCCTTCTCGAGCACCACCACCGAGACCTCGCCGCCTTCCAGCGCGGCAAGCTGCTTGAGGCGGATCGCGGTGGCCAGCCCGGCGGGCCCGCCACCGACGATCACCACGTCGTATTCCATCGCTTCGCGCGGGCCAAATTGTTCGAGGATCTCTTGCGGGCTCATCGGGGTTCCTGGAGGTCGCTGATGGTCAGGCTGCGCGCGATTCTACGGGTTGGGAGGGCAAAAAAGCACGATCGTTCGATTCGTTGGACGCAGCTCTCGAAGTCGCCGTGGCGACACCCGCTGCGCCACGTTTCGATGCGGGACCTGCGTGCTATCGTCTCCGGCGAAGTTCGCATCACGATGGAGTCCGCATGAGCTACAGCATCGATCTTTCCGGCCGCGTGGCCTTCGTCACCGGCGCCTCCAGCGGCCTGGGCACGCAGTTCGCCAAGACGCTGGCGCAGGCCGGCTGCGCGGTGGTGCTGGCGAGCCGCCGCATCGAGCGGCTGAAGACGCTGCGTGCCGAGATCGAGGCGGCCGGCGGCGACGCGCACGTGGTGGCGCTGGACGTCACCGACTGCGACAGCATCAAGGCGGCCGTGGCACACGCCGAGACCGAGATGGGCACGATCGACATCCTGATCAACAACTCCGGCGTCAGCACCACGCAGAAGCTGGTCGACGTGACGGAAGAGGACTACGACTTCGTCTTCGATACCAACACCAAGGGCGCCTTCTTCGTCGCGCAGGAGGTCGGCAAGCGCATGCTGGCGCGTGCCAAGGGCGCGGCACCGGGCACCTTCACCGGCGGTCGCATCGTCAACGTGGCCTCGATGGCGGGCCTGCGCGTGCTCGGCCAGATCGGCGTGTACTGCATGAGCAAGGCCGCGGTCATCCACATGACCCGCGCGATGGCGCTGGAGTGGGGCCGCTTCGGCATCAACGTCAACGCGATCTGCCCCGGCTACATCGACACCGAGATCAACCACCACCACTGGCAGACCGAGCAGGGCAAGAAGCTGATCGACATGCTGCCGCGCAAGCGTGTTGGCCAGCCGCAGGACCTGGACTCGGTGCTGATGATGCTGGTGGCCAACCAGAGCCACTTCATCAACGGCGCGGTGATCCAGGCGGACGACGGCTTCGCGGTTTGATCGACGACAGGACATGCGGCCGCTGACCTTGCTCGAGACCCGCGTGCTCGGCGTGCTGGTCGAAAAGCAGCACACCGTGCCGGACAGCTATCCGCTGTCGCTGAACACGCTGACGCTGGGCTGCAACCAGAAGACGGCGCGCGACCCGGTGCTCAATGCCACCGAGTCGGAGGTGCAGGGCGCGCTGGATTCGCTGCGCGCGCTCAGCCTGGTGTTCGAAAGCAGCGGCTCGCGCGTGGCGCGCTATGAGCACAACATGGGCCGTGCGATCGGTCTGCCGTCGCAATCGGTGGCGCTGCTGGCGGTGCTGATGCTGCGCGGCCCGCAGACCAGCGCCGAGCTGCGCGGCAACTGCGAGCGCCTGCACCGCTTCGCCGACATCTCCTCGGTCGAGGCCTTCCTCGACGAACTGGCCGACCGGTCCGAAGAGAAGGGCGGCGCGTTGGTGGTCAAGCTGCCGCGCGCGCCGGGTGCACGCGAGTCGCGCTGGGCACAGTTGATCGCCGGGCCGATCGACATCTCGGCCATGCCCGTCGCCACGGCCGGCGAAGACATCGTCGCCAGCAGCGAGATCGCCGCGCTGAAGCTGCGCCAGGATGCGCTGCAGGCTGAAGTCAACGAACTGCGCGCGCTGGTCGAGCGGCTCTACGCCGAACTCGGCGTCGGCAAGGCCTGAACGCGACCATGACGCTGCGACTGGTCCTGCCCGAGCAGAAGAAGCTCACCAATGAAATGGTGATCCCCATCCGCTGGGGCGACATGGACGCGATGGGCCATGTCAACAACACCATCTACTTCCGCTACTTCGAGACCATCCGCATCGCCTGGTTCGACAGCATCGGCTGCCGGCCCGATCCGCAGGGCGAAGGGCCGGTGATCGTCAACGCGTTCTGCAGCTTCATCCGCCAGCTCGAATACCCGGGCGAGGTGCTGGCGCGGCACTACGTCGCCAACGCCGGCCGCACCAGCTTCGACACCTACATGACGCTGGAACGCACCGACCAGCCCGGCGTGATCTGCACCGAGGGCGGTGCGCGTTGCGTGTGGGTCGACTTCCCGAAGCAGAAGTCGACCGCGCTGCCGGACTGGATCCGAGCGCTGGTCGCCTGAATCAGGCCGGCAGGCGCGACAGGATGGCGTTCATCTCGTCGCGGCTGAAGGTGCGCAGCGTCTGCGTGCGGACATTGCCCTGCATGCCGATGGCCAGGCCGAAGGCGGTGATGGCCTGGTCGTCGGGTGCCTCGAACTGGCAGACCAGGTCATAGGCGCCGAGCGTCCACTGGATGCTCTTGACGGTGACGCCCGACTTGCGGGCCGCGGCCTCGACGGCCTCGGCGCGATGCGTCGTCTCCTTGATGTTGCGGATGCCCTGATCGGTGAAGCTGCCGAGCACGGTGTACAGAGCCATGAGGTTCTCCTCGATTGGCCCCGCAGACGCAGTCGCGTCAGGTCCCTCTCGGGCCGGGCCACGCCGGAGCCTGTTCGTGGTCTGCTTCAAGCATAGGAGCCGACCTGTGGCTTTCAAGCCGGCCAAACCATGCCTCAGGCGCGCAGCAGCTTCTGCACCAGTTCCGGCGTCGTGGCCGCGCGGTGCTTCTTCATCAGCCGGGCGCGGTAGACGTCCACCGTGCGCGGGCTGATCGCCAGGCGTTTGCCAATCAGCTTGCTGGTCAGGCCCTCGATCAGCAGCGCGGCGATCTCGCGTTCGCGTGGTGTCAGGTCGACGGCGAGGCGGCGCCGCGCCGACAGATCCTCGAACACCCAGATGCCGGCGGCGTGCGGCTGCGCCGGGTCGAGCGCGCGGCCGGAGACGTGGCACCAGAACAGCTCGCCGCGCTGCGCTCCATCGGCACGTTTCATGACCCGTTCGTCGCTGTACCAGCCCTGGCGGTCCAGGCTCGCCGCGATGCGTTCGCCGGTGCGCTCGAACTCGTCGTGCGTCGGGTAGAGCACCTCGAAGCTCTGACCGATCAACTGTTCGCGGTCCGCGCCGAACATCTCCAGAACCTGCCGGTTGCAGTCGACCATCAGCCGGTGGCGCGACAGCACCATGCCGACCGGCGCGAGGTCGAAGGCGGTGCGGTAGTCGAGTGCCGGCGGGTGCGGGCTGTCCATGCGGTGATTCTTCGGAGGCCGATCCTTAATCAATTCTACGTAACGACTACGTAATGCCATACGTAGTACGCTCGCGCGGCTTGATTCCGACTCCAGGAGACGATTCGATGAACAAGGTGTACCCGAGCGCGGCCAAGGCGCTCGAAGGCATCGTGCACGACGGGCAGTTGCTCGCCGTGGGCGGCTTCGGCCTGTGCGGCATTCCCGAAGCGCTGATCGCCGCGCTGCGCGACTCGAAGGCGAAGAACCTGACGGTGATCTCGAACAACGCCGGCGTCGACGGCTTCGGCCTCGGCCAGCTGCTCGAGACGCGGCAGATCAAGAAGATGATCTCGAGCTACGTCGGCGAGAACAAGGAGTTCGAGCGCCAGTACCTGGCCGGCGAACTCGAACTCGAGTTCACCCCGCAAGGCACGCTGGCCGAGAAGCTGCGCGCCGGCGGCGCCGGCATCCCGGCTTTCTTCACGCGCACCGGCGTCGGCACCATGGTCGCCGAAGGCAAGGAGACGCGCGAGTTCGACGGCCACGTCTACGTGATGGAGCGATCGCTGGCGCCCGACGTGTCGCTGGTCAAGGCCTGGAAGGCCGACAAGAGCGGCAACCTGATCTTTCGCCGCACGGCGCGCAACTTCAACCCGGCAGTGGCGATGGCCGGCCGCATCACGGTGGTCGAGGTCGAGCAGATCGTCGAGACCGGCACTTTCGATCCGGATGCGGTGCATCTGCCCGGCATCTACGTGCACCGCCTGGTGCTCAACGCCACGCCCGAGAAGCGAATCGAGAAGCGCACGATCACCGAACGCGTGCCCGCGAAGGAAGGAATCTGACCATGGCCTGGACCCACGACCAGATGGCTGCCCGCGCGGCCAAGGAACTCGCCGACGGCTTCTATGTGAACCTCGGCATCGGCCTGCCCACGCTGGTGGCCAACTTCGTCGATCCGAACATCGAGGTCTGGCTGCAGAGCGAAAACGGCATGCTCGGCATCGGCCCGTTCCCGACCGAGGATGAGGTCGATGCCGACCTGATCAACGCCGGCAAGCAGACGGTGACGACGATCCCCGGCTCGAGCATCTTCGGCAGCCACGACAGCTTCGCGATGATCCGCGGCGGCAAGGTCAACCTGTCGATCCTCGGCGCCATGCAGGTCAGCGAGAAGGGCGACCTGGCCAACTGGATGATCCCCGGCAAGATGGTCAAGGGCATGGGTGGTGCCATGGACCTGGTGGCCGGCGTGAAGAGCGTGGTCGTGCTGATGGAGCACGTCGCCAAGAAGAAGGACGGCACGATCGACCTGAAGATCCTGCCGCAATGCACGCTGCCGCTGACCGGGCTGGGCGTGGTCGACCGCATCATCACCGACCTGTGCGTGCTCGACGTGACGCCGCACGGGCTGAAGATCGTCGAACTCGCCCCGGGCGTCACTCGCGAGGAAGTCCAGGCCAAGACGGGCGTGACGCTGCAGTAGGGCGGCTCAGCCTCTGTCCTTCAGGGCACGCGCCGCCTCGGTGACCAGTGGCGGGCCGCCGTAGATGAAGCCGGTGTAGATCTGCACGAGGTCGGCACCGGCTTCACGCTTGGCGACCGCATCGGCACCGCTCATCACGCCGCCGACGCCGATGATCGGGTAGGCGCTGCCCAGTTCGGCGCGCAGCAGACGGATCACGCGGTTGCTCGCCTCGAACACCGGCGCACCCGACAGGCCGCCGGTCTCTGCGCCGTTGCGCAGGTGCTTGACCGCGTCGCGCGCGATCGTCGTGTTGGTGGCGATCACGCCGTCGATGCCATTCTTCTTCAGTGTGGCCGCGATCACGTTGACCTGGTCCTCGTCCAGGTCGGGCGCGATCTTCACGAAGATCGGCACGTTGCGGCCATGCTCTCGTTGCAGTTCCGCCCTGCGCTCCTGCACCGCGCAGAGCAGCGCATCGAGCGCCGCGTCGCTCTGCAGTTCGCGCAGGTTCTTGGTGTTCGGACTGGAGATGTTGACGGTCACGTAGTCGGCGTGCGGATAGACGCCGCTCAGGCCGATCAGGTAGTCGTCGACGGCGCGTTCGATCGGCGTGGCCGCGTTCTTGCCGATGTTCAGGCCGAGGATGCCGCCCTTGGCGCGGAAGCTCGCCTGCTTCACGTTCGCGAGGAAGACATCGAGCCCCTGGTTGTTGAAGCCGAGCCGGTTGATCAGCGCCTTCGCCTCCGGCAGGCGGAACATGCGTGGCTTCGGGTTGCCCGGCTGCGGTTTCGGCGTGACCGTGCCCACCTCGACGAAGCCGAAGCCCATTGCGCCCAGGCCGTCGATGCAGCGGCCGTTCTTGTCGAGCCCGGCGGCCAGGCCGATGCGGTTGGGAAAGCGCAGGCCTGCCACCGTCACCGGATCGTCGACACGCGGCTGCGCGATCGTGCAGACCAGCGGCGTGTGCTGGATGCGCGCCAGCGCGGCCAGCGTCAGGTCGTGCGCGTCCTCCGGGTCGAGTCCGAACAGGAAGGGGCGGGCGAGGGCGTAGGGAACGAGGGCCATGCGGTGCGTCTTGGATAATCGCCGGATTGTCTCAAACCGACCCGCACCGACCGCCCACCCCATGACCCAGGACGAACTCAAGGCCCTCGTCGGCCAGGCCGCGCTGGCCTACGTGCAACCCGGCAGCATCGTCGGCGTCGGCACCGGCTCGACGGTGAACTGCTTCATCGACGCGCTCGCCACGATGAAGGACCGCATTGCCGGCGCCGTCTCCAGCAGCGAGAAGAGCACGCAGCGCCTGCAGGCCCATG
The DNA here is from genome assembly GCF_943372545.1 of Variovorax sp. YR752. NCBI lineage: Bacteria > Pseudomonadati > Pseudomonadota > Betaproteobacteria > Burkholderiales > Comamonadaceae > Variovorax > Variovorax sp. YR752. The sequence continues at coordinate 14,941 of NZ_CALRZC010000060.1, forward strand.
GCATCACCGTGCTCGACAGCAACAGCGTCGAGCGCATTCCGGTCTACATCGACGGCGCCGACGAGATCGACCACGGCGGGAACATGATCAAGGGCGGCGGCGCCGCGCTGACGCGCGAGAAGATCGTCGCCGACCTCGCCGAGCGCTTCGTCTGCATCGCCGACGAGTCCAAGCTGGTCACCACGCTGGGCCGCTTCCCGCTGCCGGTGGAGGTGATCCCGATGGCCACCTCGCAGGTCGCGCGGCGCTTCGCGGCGCTGGGCGCCGAGGCGGTGCTGCGCGAAGGCGTGGTGACCGACAACGGAGGCTGCATCCTCGACGTCAAGGGCCTGGCCATCACCGACCCGCTGGCGATGGAGCAGGAGGCCAACCAGTGGCCGGGCGTGATCAGCGTGGGCATCTTTGCGCGGCATCGTGCACGCGTCTGTCTGCTCGGTACGGCGCAGGGCGTGAAGACGCTCAGTTTCTGAACAGGCCGCGGCGCGCGGCGTCGAAAAGCGCGTAACCTCGCGGCTTGGGCGCCACGAGGCGAGCATCACTCCGGGAAGGACCTTACGCATGGCGAAGCCAAACTATTCGTACGAGAAGCGCCAGCGCGAGCTGGCCAAGAAGAAGAAGAAGGAAGAGAAGGCCCGTGAGAAGGCCGACCGCAAGACCGGCGGCGCACCCGGCGAGGACGAGTCCCCGCAGGCTCAAGGCGAAGCGGTCACGCCGTCCGAGCCGGCGCCGGGATCGAACTGAACGACTTGCGCCGCGCCCGCGCTGTGAAGCGCGCGGGATCGACGGCGTCCATCAGGCTCGCCTCCACCGGCGAGGGTGCAGCGGTGACCCAGGCCGCCAGCAGGCGCGCCCCCAGTGCCGACATGCCGATGCCGCGCGAGCCCAGCGCGGTGAACATGAACAGTCCCTCCCGTCGCGGCACGAAGCGCGGCTGATCGGCGGAGCCCACAGCGGGTGAACTTTCGTCCGGTGCGCCGCCAATGACGGGCAGTCGATCGCCTGCCGTGCAGCGCCAGCCAACGCGCCCCGCGAGGTCTTCCGCGCGCAAGGCGGGTGCCTGGCCCAACAACGCGGCAAGGCGGTCGATGTTGAGGCGGTGGTCCGCCTGCCGCACCGATCCATCGGCATCGTCAGCTTGGGCGGTCGCGCCGAAGACGGCCTGCTGGCCGCCGACTGCGGGCAGCAGGTAACCCGAGCCGGTGACTGGCAGGCGTGGCAGCGGCAGCGCGGCCGCCGGCCCGATGCTGACCTGGCCGCGGATCGATTCGATCGGCCAGTCAGGCGCACCGAGCAGCCGCATCGCGCCAGCACCATTGGCGAGCACCACCGTGCGTGACGAGGCGAGCACGGTGCCGCGTGCATCCACCGCCTGCCAGACCTCGCCGTCACGTTGCAGACGCTCGACGACGGCTCCGCCCTGCCACGAGGCAAGCGCACCCGCGCGACGCAGGTACCACGCTGACAGGGCACGTGGCGAAAGCCAACCGCCGGCGGGATAGAACCATGCCGGGCTCGTCAGCAGCAGCCCGGCGCGCCGCGAGGCCTCGGCCGCATCGAGCGCCTCGACATACGAGGCGGGCAGCCCGAGCCGCCGCAGCGATGCGGCCATCGCTGCGGCATCGCCGGCCTCGCGCTCCAGGCGCAGCAGGCCGTCGACGGCGCCGGGCACGCCGGACAAGATCGCCTCGCTCGCCACCGGCGCGAACGCGAGCGCGGCGGCGCGGTGCCAGCGCGCGTGCAGGCCATCGTCGCGCGTCACGATGCCGTGGAAGATCCCGCCCGGGTTGCCTGAGGCCTCGCAGGCCGGTTCCGAGTGACGCTCTATCACCGTGCTGCGCCAGCCCTGTTCGGCCAACGCCCAGGCGGCGGCACAGCCGGCCAGCCCACCGCCGATCACCAAGGCGTGATGATCGACCTCCCGTTCCCGTGGGCGGCCCGGCGGGGCAGAGCGTCGCGTCACCGGTGGCACGAAGTGCGCCAGGGTGATGTCGCGCTTGCCACCGTGCCCCGGTGCCTTGTGCACCTCGAATCCGGCCGACTGCAGGCCCTCGCGAACGGCGCTGGCTGCCGACCAGGTTGCCGCCGTGCCCCCGGGCGCTGCCAGCCGCGCAAGCGACTTGAACAGCCGCGGCTCCCACATGCGCGGATTGCGATCCGGCGCGAAGCCGTCGAGGAAGAACGCATCGATGCGCGCCACCCATTCGGGCAGCCAGTCGGCCACGTCGCCGAAGGCGAGTTGCAGCCAGACCCGGTCATCGTCGAAGCGCAGCGTGTGCAGGCCCGGCGTGAGCGCCGGCCACTGCCGTGCGAGTTGATCGGCGAGTGGCTGAATCTCGGCGTCGCGCGGCCAGGCGAGCAGGTCCTCCACCCGAGGCGGGTGCAGTTCCACCGACAGGAAGTGCAGCCGCTCGCAGCGCTTCTCGTCACGGCGCCAGGCCGCCCAAGCGGCGAGGAAGTTGTTCCCCAGTCCGAAGCCGGTCTCCGCGATCACGAAGCGCTCACGGCCCGCCCAGCGCCGCGGCAGACCGCTTCCACCGAGAAAGACATGCCTCGCCTGCTCGAGCGCGCCGGCACGCGGGTGGTAGCGATCGCCGTAGTGCACAGCGAAGGGCAGGCCATCGGCGCCGGGTTCGATCTGCGCGGCGACGATGGGCGCGGTCTTCATCGCCGCGCGGCCAGCCACTCGAGCAGGCGATCACGCGCGCTCGTGAGGCCGCGGTAGGCGAGCACGGCTTCGCTCATGCTGGCCAGCGCGGCATGGACCGTCTCGGCCTGCGCGGGCGTGGCCACCGCGTTCGCCAGTGGCCGGCTCTCGACGTGGATGGTGAAGATCGCCTGCCGCGCTTCGGGCAACGGGATGAAGGTCTGCCGCTCGGTGCGGAAGTTGGCCATGGCGGCGAGTGCGTCGGCATCCGCGTCGGCGGGCCAGCGCGGTGGCGGCACGCGGCGCGGGTGCATGTCCAGCCGCGGCTCGGGCGTGATCGTCCAGACGAAGCGCTCCCAGCGCTGCGTGCCGGTGACCAGCCGCGCGAGGTGGTCGCTGGCGGTGAGCAGCAGGCGGTTGTCGGCCACCGGCGCGTGCACCTCTGCGAAGTGGCGGCCGACCTTGTCCTGCGGCGCCCAGTGCGAGGGCAGGCACACCGCCAGCCAGGGGATGCGCGCGGTCGCGCCGTCGATTACCGCGAAGTCCTCGGCGAAGGCCAGGCTGAGCAGGCCCGGCAGGCGCCAGCGCGGCGGCAGCGCGGCAAGGCAGGCGCCGATCTCGGGCGGGCCGTCGCCCCGCACGGTGTCGGCGTCGAGCGACCAACCGAGCAGTGGTGCCTCCCAGGCGAACTCTTCGATGCGACGCCAGGCCTGCGGCTGCTCGGCGGCGGCTTGCTCGCAGAGGCGTCGAAGCGCCGGTGCGGCGTCGAAGCCTTCGGCCTCGACCAGCGCCTGCTCGGCATGGCGCGCGAGCACGATCAGCTTCTCGGCCAGCGCGCGGTCGCCGGGGCGGTTCGGCGTCAGCTGCGTGGCATCGTCGGCCAGCGCGCGCAGCCCGGGCTGCATGCGAAACGGGGCGGTGACGGCAGTGAAGTCGAACGGCATGGTCCGCAATGATGCCGAAGAAAATGAAACGGGCGCCCGCAGGCGCCCGTGCTCGCATCGGCCGGCTGGTCTCAGACGCGCTTGCGGTACTCGTGCGTGCGGGTGTCGATCTCGATCTTGTCGCCGTTCTCGACGAACAGCGGCACCGCGATCTCGAAGCCGGTGGCGATCTTGGCGGGCTTCATGACCTTGCCCGAGGTGTCGCCCTTGACGGCCGGCTCGGTGGTCACTTCGCGCACCACGGAGGTCGGCAGTTCGACCGAGATGGCCTTGCCGTCGTAGAACACCACCTCGACGGTCATGCCGTCTTCCAGGTAGCTGATCGCGTCACCCATGTTCTCGGCCTCGACCTCGAACTGGTTGTACTCGGTGTCCATGAAGACGTACATCGGATCGGCGAAGTAGGAGTAGGTGCACTCCTTCTTGTCCAGCACGATCTGGTCCATCTTGTCGTCGGCCTTGAAGACGACTTCCGTGCCCGAGTTGTTCAGCAGGCTCTTGAGCTTCATGCGCACCGTGGCGGCGTTGCGGCCACCGCGGCTGTATTCGGTCTTGAGCACGACCATCGGGTCCTTGCCCTGCATGATGACGTTGCCGGCGCGGATTTCCTGTGCGATCTTCATGGTGACTTCCGGTGTTGCGGGTGCCTGGTCAGTACGGACGCACGGAGTGGTCCGGGCACCTGGGGTGTCGCCGCGAGAGTCCCCCGCAGGCGCAAAGCCCGCAATTCTAGCGCCTTTCGCGGGCGAAGCCGAGCAGTTGGGAGCCGAGATCGGGCTGCGCGGCCAGCGTCGTGCGCCAGTTCTCGCAGTGTCGGCGCCAGGAGTCGGGTTCGGGCCAGCGCAACGCAGCGCCCAAGCCGTTCCAGCCACGCCACAGCGCGCGCAGGTCGCCGGCGAAGCCCGCTTCGGCACCGTCTAGAAATACGTCAAGGAAGGCCTCGAGCTTGGCCTCGTGTGCGCCGTCGGACTGCGGGTAGACGTGCCAGACGAACGGTGCGCCGGCCCACTGCGCGCGAACGAACGAGTCTTCGCCGCGCACGAAGTTCAGATTGCAGGACCACAGCAGGTGGTCGTAGTCGAGCTGCGTGAGATGGGGCATTTCGATGACCCGCAGCGCAGAGTGCGCCTGGCCTTCGTGGCGCAGACCACGCATCTGCATCGTGGCCGCACCGGGCGTGGCGAGAAGCAGCGTCGGCTGCTGCGCGAGCGAGTCGACGAGCGCCGGCAGCGTCGCGTTGTCGTAGCAGAAGAGGCTGACGACCCGCTCACCGGCGTGCAGGCGGATCGCGTGCCGCGCCCGCCAGTCGTTCGCATCGAACAGCTCGCGCCGTGCCAGCAGCCCGGGTTCACGCAGCAGGCTGCCGGTGCGCGACGTGAAGCCCGGGTAGAAGAACCACTTCGTCAGGCCGGCGCCCGGGCCATGCGACTGCGGCGAACGCAGACCATGGCTGCGCTCGACATAAGACTCGGCGCTGAGGTACTCGAGGTTGATCCAGCAGGGTGCCGCGGCGCACTCTGCCATGCGCGCGATGAAGGCTGCCGGCGGATCGCAGCCGAAAGCCTCGACCACGACATCCCCTGGCTGGCTGTCCCCGTTAGCGGCAACGTCCCAGGCGCGGACCTCGACGCCCGCCGCACCATGCGGGGCCATCCAGGCCAGCGCCGACGCATCGTCGACCCACAGCCGCAACCGCTCGCCGCGCGCCGCCAGGTCCGCCGCCAGTCGCCAGCACACACCGATGTCGCCGTGGTTGTCGATCACGCGGCAGAAGATGTCCCAGAGCATGGCGGCGGATTATCCGGCTCGATAATCCGCGCCGATGCAAGCGACGACGACCGATGACCCCCCCGGCGACGAGGCCCGCTCGCGGCTGCTCGACGAGGTTGCCGCGCTGCCCGGCCTGCCCGGCGTGTACCGCTACTTCGATGCGCAGGGCGCGGTGCTCTACGTGGGCAAGGCGCGCGATCTGAAGAAGCGTGTCTCGAGCTACTTCCAGAAGGATCACGGCGGCACGCGCATCGGCCACATGGTCGGCAAGATCGCGCGGCTCGAGACCACGGTGGTGCGCTCGGAGGCCGAGGCGCTGCTGCTCGAGAACAACCTGATCAAGGCACTCGCGCCGCGCTACAACATCCTGTTCCGCGACGACAAGAGCTACCCGTACCTGAAGATCGTCTCGGGCACCTTCCCGCGCATCGCCTACTACCGCGGCGCGGTCGACCAGAAGCACCGCTACTTCGGGCCGTACCCGAGCGCCTGGGCGGTGAAGGAGTCGATCCAGATGCTGCAGAAGGTGTTCCGCCTGCGCACTTGCGAGGACACCGTCTTCGCCAACCGCACGCGGCCCTGCCTGCTCTACCAGATCAAGCGCTGCTCCGGCCCCTGCGTGAAGTTGATCGACGCGAGCGACTACGCGCGCGACGTGAGCAACGCCGAGCGCTTCCTGCTCGGCGGCGAGCAGGAGGTGATGGGCGCGCTGCAGGCGCAGATGATGGCCCACGCCGATGCGTTGCAGTTCGAGAAGGCGGCGGAGATCCGCGACCAGCTCGGTGCGCTGTCGCGCGTGCTGCACCGCCAGTCGGTCGAGGACAACAGCGCGATGACCACCAAGGATGCCGACATCCTCGCCGTGCGCGTCGAGGGCGGCAAGGCCTGCGTCAACCTGGCGATGGTGCGCGGCGGCCGCCACCTCGGCGACCGGCCGTACTTCCCCGCACACGTCGAGGAGGGCACCGTGCTCGCGGGCGAGGAGGGCGAGTGGGGTGGCGAACAAGGCGAGCGCCCGCTGCCGGAAGTGCAGGTGCTCGAGGCCTTCATCGCCCAGCACTACCTCGACGCACCGGTGCCGCCCCTTCTGGTGCTCAGCCATGCGGTCGGCAAGGCGCTGATCGAGGCGCTCTCCGCGCAGTCGGGCATCCGTGTCAGCGCGCAACACCAGCCGCGCGAGGCCCGCCGTGCCTGGCTGGACATGTGCATCCAGGGCGCTCAGCTCAAGCTTGCGCAACTGCTGGCGGAAGAGGGCTCGCAACAGGCGCGTACGCGCGCGCTGGTCGAGGCGCTCGACCTGGCGGTGGAGAACCTCGACACCTTTCGCATCGAGTGTTTCGACATCAGCCACACCGCCGGCGAAGCAACGCAGGCATCGTGCGTGGTGTTCGAGAACCACCGCATGCGCAACGCCGAGTACCGCCGCTACAACATCGAGGGCATCACCGGCGGCGACGACTATGCCGCCATGCGCCAGGTGCTGACGCGGCGCTACGCCAAGCTGGCCGAGGCAGCCAGCGCCGGTACGGCGAAGCTGCCCGACCTCGTGCTGGTCGACGGCGGCCGCGGTCAGGTGGCGATGGCGCGCGGGGTGTTCGAGGAACTCGGCCTGGATCTCGGCCTGATCGTCGGCGTCGAGAAAGGCGAAGGGCGCAAGGTCGGCCTGGAGGAACTGGTGTTCGCCGACGGCCGGCCGAAGGTCTACCTCGGGCGCGACTCGGCGGCGCTGATGCTGGTCGCGCAGATCCGCGACGAGGCGCACCGCTTCGCGATCACCGGCATGCGTGCGCGCCGTGCAAGTGTTCGCACCGGAGGCAGCCGGCTCGAGGAGATTCCCGGTGTTGGCCCGCGCAAGCGTGCGAGACTGCTGCAGCGCTTCGGTGGCGTGCGCGGCGTGGGGCAGGCGAGTGTCGACGACCTCGCCAGCGTGGACGGAATATCGCGAGAACTTGCAGAGGAGATCTATCGTGCGTTGCATTGATCCGAGAGCCGGCCTCTCGATGGCGGTCGTGGCCTTGGTGGCTGGCTGTTCGAGCCCACCGCCGCCCGCGCCACCCGCCGCGCCGGTGGCGCGCGCGCCGGCGCCGGCGGCGCCCGCAGCGAAACCACCGTCGGGCCGTGTGTCGATGGCCACCAGCGAGAAGGCTTACCGGCAGGACGGTGCACGCGCCATCTACGCGGCCTACCCGGACAGCATCTACAAGGGCAAGCTGCCGCCGCTGCTGCACGCGATCGCCGTTGTCGAGACCGAGATCGATGCGAACGGCAACGTTCGCGACGTGCGCATGCTGCGCGCGCCCAGCCATGCTCCGGACGTGACGGCGCGGGTGCGCGAGCTGATCCGCAAGGCCTCGCCGCTGCCGGCACCGGCGCGCCTGGGCACGGTCAAGTACACCGAGACCTGGCTGGTCGACAAGAGCGGCAAGTTCCAGCTCGACACGCTGACCGAAGGCCAGTTGTAGGTCTTCGGGCGTCCCAGACGGCGGCGTGAAGAACTTCGGCACAATCGGCCGATGTTCTTCAACCTGCCGACCCTGCTGACCTGGGCCCGCATCGTCGCGATCCCGCTGATCGTCGGCGTGTTCTACCTCGAGCTCGAGCCCGGGGCGCAGAACCTCATGGCCACCGTGCTGTTCATCGTCGTCGCGCTCACCGACTGGGCCGACGGCTACCTGGCACGCAAGCTGAACATGACCTCGTCGTTCGGCGCCTTCCTCGACCCGGTGGCCGACAAGTTCCTCGTCTGCGCCGCGCTGCTGGTGCTGGTGCACCTGAACCGGCTGCACGCACTGGTGGCGCTGGTCATCATCGGCCGCGAGATCGCGATCTCGGCGCTGCGCGAATGGATGGCGCAGATCGGCGCATCGCGCAGCGTCGCCGTGCACATGCTCGGCAAGCTCAAGACGGTCGTGCAGATGGTCGCCATCCCGTTCCTGCTGTTCGACGGACGCCTGTTCGGCCTGATCGACACGCACTGGTGGGGCACCGTGCTGATCCTCGTCGCCGCGGTGCTGACCATCTGGTCGATGGTCTATTACCTGCAGAAGGCGCTGCCCGAGATCCGCGCCAAGGCACGCTGACGGTGGCTCTCGACGAGCGCCCGCTGCTGCGGGCGATGCCCTGGGTGTTCGTGCTGATCTGGAGCACCGGCTTCGTCGTCGCACGTCTGGGCATGCCGCATTCGCCGCCGCTGGGCTTCCTTTCGGTGCGCTATGCCTTGTCGGTGCTGTGCTTTGTCGCGTGGATGCGCTGGTCGAACGTGGCCTGGCCCGAGCGTGTGCAGTGGCGGCATCTCGCGGTGTCGGGCGTGCTGATGCACGCGGGCTATCTCGGCGGCGTGTGGTCTGCGGTGAAGGGCGGCATGGGTGCCGGTACTGTGGCGCTGCTCGTCGGCCTGCAGCCGGTGCTGACGGCCTTGTGGCTGAGCGCCACCGCCGGCGAGCGCAGCCATGTGTCGGCGCGCCAGTGGCTCGGGCTGGTGCTCGGACTCGGTGGGCTCACGCTGGTCGTCTGGCGCAAGCTGGGCGTGGGCGAGGTCACGGCCGCGAACCTCGCGCTCGCCGCCGGTGCGCTGCTGTCCATCACCGCCGGCACGCTCTACCAGAAGCGCCATGTGCGTGTGGCCGACGTGCGTGCCGCCAGCACCGTGCAGTTGATTGCCGCCTTCGCGGTCTCGGCACCGCTGGCGTTGCTGCTCGAGCGCGAGGCGATGCAGTGGCATCCCGACCTGGCGATCGCGATGGCCTGGTCGGTGCTCGCGTTGACGCTCGGCGGCAGTTCGCTGCTCTACCTTCTGATCCAGCGTGGCGCGGCGACACAGGTCACGAGCCTGCTCTACCTCGTGCCGCCATGCACCGCGGCGATGGCATGGCTGCTGTTCGGAGAGGCCTTCACACCGCTCATGTTGATGGGCATGTCGATCACCGTCGTCGGCGTTGCACTGGTCGTGCGCGACGGTCGATGACATGCTGCACAGCGTCGTGTTCCGGGCACACCTAGGAAGCAAATGATTGCGCATAGAATCCCGCTCCGCCCTTGACAGCCTCGGGGGCACGGCTTGTAATGACCCGCGCCCGACGTACCCAGTACCGGCGCGCGCCAGACACCCACCGAATTCCGTTCGAGAACCTTTTGAGAGGGGGAAAACCCGTGAACAAGTCTGAATTGATCGAGCACATTGCCCGTCAGGCGGATATCTCCAAGGCCGCGGCCACGCGTGCCCTGGAAGCCATGATCGGCGGTGTGAAGCAGACGCTGAAGAAGAACAACAGCGTCTCGCTGGTCGGCTTCGGCACCTTCAGCGTCGGCAAGCGTGCCGCGCGCAGCGGCCGCAACCCGCGCACCGGCGCCACGATCAAGATCAAGGCCGCGAAGGTTCCGAAGTTCCGTCCGGGCAAGGCCCTGAAGGACGCGCTGAACTGATTGCACAGTGTTCCGCGGGTGCTTAGCTCAGCTGGTAGAGCGGCGCCCTTACAAGGCGTAGGTCGGGGGTTCGAACCCCTCAGCACCCACCACCCGGCCCCCAGGGGCCAAGCCGGCCGGCCCGCAAGGCCTGCGATAGAATCCCGGCAACTGTCCAGACCCGAAGGCGAACCGAGGTTCGCCTTTGTCGCATCTGGACCTCCCGTTGTCGATCGAGGCGCCCGATGTTCGATTTCGTCCGCAAGCACACCCGCATCCTGCAGTTCGTGCTGGTGCTGCTCATCTTCCCGTCCTTCGTGTTCTTCGGTATCCAGGGCTACAGCCGCTTCACCGGCGGCGAGAACGAGCCCGTCGCCAAGGTCGGCGGCCTCACCATCACGCAGGCCGAGTGGACCGCCGCGCAGCGCGAGCAGGTCGAGCGTGTGCGCCGCCAGATGCCCGGTGTCGACGCGAAGCTGTTCGACACGCCCGAGATGAAGCAGCAGGTGCTCGACGGCCTGCTGCGCGAACGGGTGCTGCTGGTCGCCGCCGACAAGCTGCACCTGGTCACGAGCAACGAGCGGCTGCAGCGCGAGTTGCTCGCCATTCCGCAGCTCGCCTCGCTGAAGAAGCCCGACGGCAGCTTCGACGTCGATGCCTACAAGGCGCTGCTGAATGCGCAGGGCATGAGCCCCGAGATGTTCGAGGCGCGCGTGCGCCAGGACATCACACAGCGCCAGGTGCTGCAGGGCGTCGGTGGCACCGCCTTCGGCCCGGCCGTCAGCAGCGGCGCTGCCTTCGACGCGCTGTTGCAGCAGCGAGAAATCCAGATCCAGCGCTTCGACGCCAAGGACTACCTCGCCAAGGTCACGCCGACCGACGCCGAGCTCGATGCGTACTACAAGGCGCCGGAGAACGCCTCGCAGTTCGAGGCGCCCGAGCAGGCGTCCATCGAGTACCTGGTTCTCGATCTCGACTCGATCAAGAAGGGCATCACCGTTCCCGAGGACGAACTGCGCAAGTACTACGCCGAGAACGAGAAGCGCTACTCGACCCCCGAGGAGCGGCGCGCCAGCCACATCCTGATCAAGGCCGAGAAGAGCGCGCCGGCGGCCGAGCGCGAGAAGGCGAAGGCCAAGGCCGAGCAACTGCTCGCCGAGGTGAAGAAGGCGCCGGGCAGCTTCGCCGATGTCGCGCGCAAGAACAGCGACGACCCCGGCTCGGCGCAGCGTGGCGGCGATCTCGACTTCTTCGGTCGCGGCGCGATGGTCAAGCCATTCGAGGATGCGGCCTTCGGCCTCAAGCGCGGCGAGATCAGCGGTGTGGTCGAGAGTGACTTCGGTTACCACATCATCCAGGTCACCGACGCGCGCGGCGGCGAGAAGAAGAGTTTCGAACAGGTGCGCGCGGAGATCGAGGACGAGGCGAAGAAGCAGCAGGCGCAGACGCGCTTCGCGGCAGCGGCCGTCGAGTTCACCAACATGGTCTACGAGCAGGCCGACAGCCTCAAGCCGGCAGCCGACAAGTTCAAGCTGGAGCTGCGCACGGCGAAGGACGTCAAGCGCGCGCCGGCGCCGGGCGCCAACGGCGCCCTGGCCAATGTCAAGTTCCTCGAGGCCTTGTTCTCGAGCGATTCGGTGAAGAACAAGCGCAACGTCGAGGCGGTCGAGGTCGGCCCGAACCAGCTCGCTTCCGGCCGCATCGTGCAACACGAGCCGGCACGCCAGCGCCCCTTCGATCAGGTCAAGGCCTTGGTGCGCGACAAGGTCGCCGCAAAGCAGGCCGCAGCGCTTGCGCGCAAGGAAGGTGAGGCGCGCCTGGCCGAATTGCAGAAGACGCCGGATGGCGCGATGCCCGGCGCCGCGGTCACGGTGTCGCGCAGTGCCGCGCGCGACGTGCCTCGCGAGGTGCTCGATGCGGCGCTGCGTGCGCCGGGCGACAAGCTGCCGGCATTCGTGGGCGTCGACCAGGGCACGCAGGGCTATGCGGTGGTGAAGATCGCGAAGGTCCTCCCGCGCGACCCGGCGATCGGCGATCCGCAGCGCCTGCAGGCGCAATACGGGCAGTCGTGGGGTGATGCCGAGGCGCAGGCCTACTATGCTGCTCTGAAGGCGCGCCTGCGCGCCGAGACGCTTCCAGCCGCCGCGCTCGCGGCCAGCGCACCGACCGGCAACTGAGTTTCCCGCGCCCGCTCGGTTATACTTTCGGGCTCTGCGGTGGCTGTAGCTCAGTTGGTAGAGTCCAGGATTGTGATTCCTGTCGTCGTGGGTTCGAGTCCCATCAGCCACCCCACCGAACCATGAAAAGCCGGGCCCAACGCCCGGCTTTTTTGTTCCCGTTGCGGAGGCCGTTCAGGCGCGCGACGACAGCTCGCGGATGGTCACCCGGCAGCCGATGCCGCGCGGGCTCAGCTCGCGCCACTCGACCTCGCCGCCGAGTTGCTTGACGCGCTTGCGCACACCACCCAAGCCGAGCCCGTGCGACCAGGCGCGCGGGTTGCGCCCCTCGCCGTTGTCCAGCACCTGCAGGTCCAGCCGGTCCTTGCGCAGAACCAGCGAGACCTCGACACGGGTGGCGCGTGCATGCGCGATGGCATTGCTGACGAGCTCGCGCAGCACACGCGTGAGGGCCGACCATTGCACGACGGTAAGCAGGATGTCCTCGTCGGACTCGAAGGTCCATTCGAGCTGAACATGGGCCGCCGTCAGGCGCTGCGTGAGGTCGGCCTTCCACTCTGCCGCGGCGTGCGAGAGGCGGTGGTTCGGTGCGGCCAGCCCGCGCGTCAGGGTCTTCAGGTCCTGCAGCGTGTGGCGCACGTACTCTTCCATCTCCGGTGACTGGGCCTTGTACATCAGCGTCAGCAGCCGCGCACCGATGTCGTCGTGCAGGTCCTGGGCCAGTCGCGCGCGCTCCTCGCTGCGACCCTGCTCGACCGCCTTGTCGAAGGCGACGGCTCGGCGCAGTTGCTCGACGACGCGTGCCGTCAGCCGCGCATCCTCGAAGGTGAACAAGCGCCGGCCGCGGTTGGCGAAGCGGATGACGATCGAGCCCGATTGCTGCACCGTCTCGCCACCCAGAGAAGGCACTGGAATCATCAGCGTCGAACCGTCGCCGGAGACGCGCGTGGCGCCAACCGAGCGTTCCGCGATGACCACCTCCATCGGCTCGAACAGCTCGCGCAGCAGTTCCGACAGCAGCATGGCGGTGCGCTCCGGGTGCACCTCGACCTCGCGCGCGATGCGGTAGAGCTGCTCGAACATGCGCTCCGTGGTCAGCATGTTGCTGCCCATGAGCTGGTTCAGGATCCATTGGCGCGCGCCCGAGTAGACAGCCAACGAGACGAACAGCGCCAGCGTCAGCGAGGCGAACTGCCCGAGCGAGAACACCGCGACGAAAAGCAGGTCCAGTGACGTGGCCACGGTGCTGACGGCGGCCAGCATCGAGAACTCGCGCATGATCTGCTGCGACCGCGACAGGAACGGCACCAGCAGAAGCAGCGAGGCGAAGAACACGTACCAGACCATCGAGCCGACCGAGGCGATGTTCAGGTGCACGCCTGGATGGGCCACGGCGGCAGCCAGCGCGGCGGTCAACAGCAACCAGGTGGCCAGCGTCACCAGGCCGATGCGGCGCAGCACCGTCGCGAAGGGATGCGGCTCGATCTGGTAGGACCAGCTCATCAGCGCGACCATCGCCAGGCCGTAGACGAGCACCGCGCCCTGCACCCACCACCATCCGAGCGGCAGCGCGCCCAGCGAGACCAGTGCGGTCAGGCCGAAGGCGCCCAGCCAGGCGAGCACTGCGATCACCGCTGCATGTGGCAGGCGGCGCGGGTGCAACGCCGCCGCGTGGACGATTGCCGCTGCCGTCACCAGATCGAAGCCGATGCGCAGCGGCAAGTCCAGGTTCGCGACGCGCACGGGCAGGGCCAGGTCGAGTGTGGACTCGATGGCGATGAAGATCAGGTTGCCTGCCTGTGACACCACCAGCAGCGCATAGAGCAGGTTGCGCCCGTTCGGCTTGGCCAGCAGCACGACCATGGCAACCAGGTAGAGCAGCAGCGCGAGGCTGCACAGCAGCCAGTACATCACCGGCAACCCGGCGAAACCGCGCGGCGCGGTCTGCACCAGGGCACTGCGGCCACCGGCGAACACCAGTTGCACGGCCGGCTGCGACAGCACGTCGTCGAGTTGCTCGTGCAGCAGGTGATGGCGCGCGCGCGCCTCGTCGTCGATCACCCAGCGCGCCGATCGCTGTAGGGTCAGCGAGTCCCTGATCTCGACCGTGCGGCCGTCGGCCTGCACGGCAACCAGCACCTGTCCGACCATCGGGGCGAGAGCAGGGTCCGATGCCTTCGCCAGTTCGACCTGATCGTTCATCGAGGCCCGCCAGCTCGCGTCGATGCGCGGCAGCGATGCCATCTCCCGTGCGAGCAGGAACAGGCCCAGGCAACCGATCAGCGCTGCGAGGACCAGCAGGCGCAACCGCCAGCCCATCCAGCGCGACATCGAATCGCCGGCCAGCGCGAGTCGCTCGCCGAAGCTCGATTCGAGAATGGAGTCACCCGGCGCGAAGGTCGACATCGGCCCCTGCGGCGAGCCCATCGGGCGCGGGTGCCTCGCCGGCGATGACTCGTGCGCCACGGCGCTATGCCTGCGTCAGACCAGACCTTGCTTGCTCGCCAGCACGGCGGCCTCGGCACGGCTGGAGACGTTGAGCTTCTTGTAGATCGACTTGATGTGGTCGTTGACGGTGAACCACTTGATGCCCATCAGGTTCGCGATCTCCTTGATCGTGAAGCCCTTGCTGAGATAGGTCAGCACCTCGCTCTCGCGTGGCGTGAGCCGTTCATGGTCCAGCGGGGCGCCGCGGCCCATGGGTACTGGCCGGCTGCTCTGGAAGCCCGAGTTAAGCGGCGCGGGGCTGCTGTCCACCGGCTGGCCACCGGGACCTTGGCGGAAGTGCGTCAGCAGGCGCCGCGCAATCGCCGGCGACAGCGGCGGCTGGCCACGCACGATCTTCTGCAGTTCCTCGACGAGCACCTCGAACCGGTCTTCCTTGAGCAGGTAGCCGTCGGCGCCGCACTGCAGGGCCGGGAACAGGTGATCGTCATCGGAATAGAGCGTGGTGACGATCTTCGTAGCCGGGTACTTGGACAGTTCGGCCAGCAGTTCCATGCCGTTGCCGTCGGGGAGTTCCAGGTCGACCAGGATCAGCTTGAACGGGTCGGCCGGCTCCTGCCGCGACGCGAGCGGACCGATCTGGCGGCGCGCGCTTTCGAGGTCGCCGGCTTCGGTGATGGCGATCGCGTCACTGAAGCTTTCCCGGACGACGCGGCACAGGAAGCTGCGCGCCACCGGGTTGTCTTCGAGGATCAGGACTTTGACTGACATGCTCCACCCAACACGGCTTCGAGGGGCCGTTCTTGTTTGCGCTGCATGTTAGCGCACTCCGTCACGCATTCCGTCGGAGTGTGACGAAGTTCCCGCCTACGGGGGATCAGCCGTTGACCAGCACCAGCTTGCCGCGCACCTTTCGAGTGCCCATGCGCTCATAGGCCTGCGGCAATGCGGTCATCGGCAATCGCTGGTCGATGACCGGCTTGACCTTGCCTTGTGCATACCACTGGGCCAGTTCGCCCAGCGCGCGGGCGTTGGCCTGCGGCTCGCGGCGGGCGAACTCGCCCCAGAACACGCCGACGATGGACGCGCCCTTGAGCAGCGCCAGGTTCAGCGGCAGGCTGGGAATGCTGCCCTGCGCGAAGCCGACCACCAGGTAGCGGCCGCGCCAGGCGATCGAGCGGAACACCGGTTCGGCGAGGTCGCCGCCGACCGGGTCGTAGACGACGTCGGGCCCCTTGCCGGCGGTCAGCCGCTTGAGTTCGTCGCGGATGTTCGCGCTGGTGTAGTTGATCGTCTCGTCGGCGCCGATCTCGCGGCACAACAGGCACTTCTCGTCGCTCGAGGCGGCGGCGATCACATGCGCGCCGACGGCCTTGCCGATCTGGATCGCCGCCGTGCCCACGCCGCCGGCCGCGCCCAGCACGAGCAGGGTCTCGCCGGCCTTCAGTGCGGCGCGATCGACCAGCGCATGGTGGGTGGTGCCGTAGGTCAGCACGAAGGCCGCGGCATCGTCGAAGGCAAAGCCCGCGGGCAGGGGCATCACCACGGCCGCAGGCACGCAGGCATGCGTGGCGAAGCCACCGGTGCCCGAGAAGGCGGCCACCGCGTCGCCCGGCTTCACATGCTTGACGCCATCGCCCACCGCCTCGACCACGCCGGCGAACTCCGAGCCCGGCACGAAGGGCGGGTTCGGCTTCATCTGGTACTTGTTCTGCACGATCAGCAGGTCCGGGAAGTTCAGGCTCGCCGCGCGGATGGCGATCAGCACCTCGCCGGCTGCCGGCTGGGGCGTCGGCAACTCCTTCCAGGCCACGGCGTCGACGCCGGTCGGGTTCTCGCACAGCCAGGCATGCATGGGGGTCTCCTCGGACGCGGTCGATGTGGCGGCGCATGATAAGCATCAACCAGCCGGTACTCCGTCGCCTGCGCGACGCGTCCCTACAATGCAGCCATGCGCATCCTCATTGCCAACGACGACGGCTACCTGGCGCCTGGCATCGCTGCTCTCGTGCAGGCCTGCGCGGGGCTCGGCGAGATCGACGTGGTCGCGCCCGAGCAGAACGCGAGCGGCACCTCGAACTCGCTGACGCTGACGCGGCCACTGTCGGTCTATCCGGCACGCCACGGGCACGGCGACGCGGTGAACTCGTTCCGCTACATCAACGGCACGCCGTCGGACTGCGTGCACGTCGCGCTGACCGGCCTGCTGCCGCAGCGGCCGGATCTCGTCGTCTCGGGCATCAACAACGGCGCCAACATGGGCGACGACACCCTGTACTCGGGCACGGTGGCCGCGGCGATGGAAGGCTTCCTGTTCGGCATTCCGGCGATCGCCTTCTCCCAGGTCGAGAAGGGCTGGGGCCATCTCGATGCCGCGGCGCGTGTCGCGCGCGCCGTGATCGAGCAGGCGCTGCGTCAGCCGCCCGCCGGCGCTGCCTGGCTGCTCAACGTGAACATCCCGAACCGCGCCGATGCCGATCGACTGCCGCGGCAGATCACGCGGCTCGGCCGGCGCCACGCCAGCGAGCCGGTGATCCGCCAGACCAGCCCGCGCGGCGAGACGATCTACTGGATCGGGCCTGCCGGCGATGCGCGCGAAGGCGGCGAAGGCACCGACTTCCATGCCACCGCCAACGGCGCCGTGTCGGTCACGCCACTGCAGGTGGATCTGACGGACCATTCCGCGCTGCCGGCGTGGCAGGCCTGGGCGGCCGGCTCGGCTTCATGAGCGACGGCGGCCCGAAAGGCCCGCGTTTCCCGCTGCGGCTCGACCAGGTCGGCGGTGCGCCGGCCGCGCCCAGGCCGATGCTGCGTCCGCAGGCACCGCTGCAGCAGGCCCACGCCGACGCGGTACGCCGTGCCGCGCCTTCGGGCCTCGGACTCGACTCGGCCGATGTGCGCCGCCACATGGTTCAGCGGCTGCACGCGCAGGGCCTGCAGCACGAGGCCGTGCTTGCCGCGCTCGACAGCGTACCGCGGCACTTGTTCGTCGACGCAGCGCTCGCGACACAGGCCTACGAGGACACCAGCCTGCCGATCGGCCACGGGCAGACGATCTCCAAGCCGTCGGTCGTCGGCCGCATGCTCGAACTGTTGATGCAGGGCGCGAACGCGCGTGCCGGTCAATCACTCGGGCGGGCGCTGGAGATCGGCACCGGCTGCGGCTACCAGGCGGCGCTGCTGGCGCGTCTGGCGAAGCAGGTGATCTCGATCGAGCGGCTGCGCCCGCTGCACGACAAGGCACGTGAGCATCTTGCGGCGCTGAGGCTGACGCAACTGCGTCTGGTGTATGGTGACGGCATGCGGGGACACCCGCCGAACGCGCCGTACGACAGCATCATTGCCGCCGCAGGCGGTGAAGCGCTGCCGCCGGCATGGCTGGAACAGTTGGCAATCGGCGGCCGCCTGGTGGCGCCCTTGCAGGAACCTCGCACTCACAGGCAGGTTCTCGTCGTGGTCGATCGCCACGAACACGGGTACGCGCACAGCGTTCACGAAACGGTGAAGTTCGTGCCCCTAAAATCAGGTCTCGGTGGTTGATGCATGAATGATCAGAAGGTGAGTCCCTCTTCGATGCGCCGCGGCACGGGCAGCGCGATGCTGTTGTGCGTGGCCCTGCTGGCCGGTTGCGCCACGTCGAAGCATCCGGCGCCGGTCGAGGATCGTGTCGTCGGTGGCCGCAGCACGCTGGCCACGCCGCCGGCGCCGGGCTCGGTTCCGGCCCAGCCCGCCGCCGATGCGGCCAAGCCGTTGCCGGGCGCGGAGAACGCCGGCAAGCCGGGCTACTACACCGTCAAGCCCGGCGACACGATGATCCGCGTCGGGCTCGAAAGCGGTCAGAACTGGAAAGACCTGGTCAAGTGGAACAACCTCGACAACGCGAACGTGATCGAGGTCGGACAGGTGCTGCGTGTCGTGCCGCCGGGCAATGACGCCGGTGTGTCGACGCGGCCGGTGACTGCCGCCAGGGCCGAGACGCGGCCGCTCGATGCCAAGCCCGCGCCGGTGGCCGCCAGCGGCACGGCACCTGTCGCCCCGGCCGTTCCGACCAACGTGAGCACCGCTGCCGCACCGCAGCGCGACGGTGATGACGACGTCAACTGGATGTGGCCGGCCTCCGGCCCGGTCAACAACGTCTTCGAGGAAGGCAAGAGCAAGGGGATGGGCATCGCCGGCAAGCTTGGCGACCCGGTGCTGGCGGCCGCCGACGGCCGCGTGGTCTACGCCGGCTCGGGCCTGCGCGGCTACGGCAACCTCGTGATCCTCAAGCACAACGCCACCTACCTGACGGCATACGCGCACAATCAGACACTGCTCGTCAAGGAGGATCAGGCCGTGAAGCGCGGACAGAAGATCGCCGAGATGGGCAACACCGACTCCGACCGCGTGCTGCTGCACTTCGAGATCCGCAAGCAGGGCAAGCCGGTCGATCCGGCCAAGCTGTTGCCGCCGCGCTGACGGCGATCACGGGGGAGCACCGACCATGCCCAGAAAGCGCACATCGCTCGACGGGAAATCGGTCAGCCCCCCACCGCTGCTGAATGGCCATGCGCTGACCGACGGTGACGGGCTCTCCTCCGAGATTCCCGCCCCCGACGCCGACGACGAGCCCGCCGGGGCGGAACGCCCCGCGACCTTGCTCGCCGCCGGGGAGGGCGAGGTCGGCAACACGCTGCAGACCTATCTGCGCGAGATCCGCCGCGCACCGCTGCTGACGCCGCAGCAGGAGTACGACACCGCGGTGCGCGCGCGAGGGGGCGATTTCGAGGCCCGCCAGGCGATGATCGAACACAACCTTCGCCTGGTGGTCAGCATCGCGAAGAACTACCTCGGCCGCGGCCTGCCGATGCCCGACCTGATCGAGGAGGGCAACCTCGGCCTGATGCACGCGATCGGCAAGTTCGAGCCCGAGCGCGGCTTCCGCTTCTCGACCTACGCCTCGTGGTGGATCCGCCAGAGCATCGAGCGGTCGATCATGCACCAGGCACGGCTGGTGCGGCTGCCGGTGCATGTGGTTCGCGAGCTCAACCAGGTGCTGAAGGCACGCCGCGCCCTGGAGGCGCAGGCGCCCGATGGCATCGACGGCGAGCGGCCGGTACGCGTCGAGGACGTGGCGGCTGCGGTCGGCCGGCCGGTGCACGAGGTGGCCGAGTTGCTGCGCTTCGCCGAACAGCCGACCTCGCTCGACGCGCCGCTCGAGCGCCACCCCGCCGAGGGCAACTCGGAGTCGGTACTCGACACCGTTGCAGACGACGGCGCCAGCGATCCGATGAGCCTGACGCTGTCCAACGAGGTCGAACGCCTGCTCGATCACGGCCTGGAAGAACTCAACGACCGCGAGCGCGAGGTGCTGGCCGGCCGCTATGGCCTGCGCGATCGCGAGCCGGAGACGCTCGAGGTGCTGGCCGAGCGACTGGGCCTGACGCGCGAGCGCATCCGTCAGATCCAGCAGGAAGCGCTGCTCAAGCTGAAACGTCGCATGCTGCGCAACGGCATCGACCGCGACTCGGTCTTCTAGAGAGAAGCTTCCAACATCTGCCGATACTCCTCGCGCGTGGCGATGCGCGGGTTGGTCTTGTGGCAGTGGTCGGCCATGGCGCCATCGATGATGCGCTCGAACAGTTCCGGCCCCACGCCCATGGCCCGCAGGCCGTTCGGCAGGCCCAGGCGTGCGTTCATGTCGCGGATCGCCTCGGCGACTTCGGTGCCGGCGCTGTCACAGGAACCGATGCCCATCGCATGCGCGATGCGCGCGAGGCGGCGGTCACGCTGCATCGATTCCGCCGGCGCATTGAAGCGCACCACGGCCGGCAGGAAGACGGCGTTGAGCGTGCCGTGGTGCAGCTTCGGATTGACGCCGCCGAGGCTGTGGCTGAGGCTGTGCACGCAGCCCAGGCCTTTCTGGAAGGCCATCGCGCCCTGCATGCTCGCGCTCATCATCTGCCAGCGTGCATCGCGGTCGGCCCCATTGCGCGTCGCGCGCTCGATGTGCGCCCAGCCGCGCTCCAGGCCGTCGAGGCCGATGCCGTCGGCCGGCGGATTGACGGCCGGCGCCATGAAGGTTTCGAGGCAATGCGCGATCGCATCCATGCCGGTGGCTGCGGTCAGCATCGGCGGCAGGCCCAGGGTCAGCGCGGGGTCGCAGATCGCCCCCTTGGGCACGAGGTGCCAGCTGTGGAAGCCGAGCTTGCGACCATCGTCGACGATGACGATCGCGCCGCGCGCCACCTCGCTGCCGGTGCCGGCAGTCGTCGGCACGGCGATCAGCGGCGACACACGCTCGCTGATCTTCGGGCTGCCGCCTTCGATCGTCGCGTAGGTCTTCAGCGGCCCCTCGTGCGTG
The DNA here is from genome assembly GCF_943372545.1 of Variovorax sp. YR752. NCBI lineage: Bacteria > Pseudomonadati > Pseudomonadota > Betaproteobacteria > Burkholderiales > Comamonadaceae > Variovorax > Variovorax sp. YR752. The sequence continues at coordinate 35,665 of NZ_CALRZC010000060.1, forward strand.
GCGGCGATGGCAACCCCCTTGGCCAGGTCGATGCTCGAACCGCCGCCGACCGCGACCAGTCCGTCGCAGCCGGCCTCGCGGTACACCGCGACGGCGGCGCGCACCGCGGCTTCGGTCGGATTCGACGGCGTCTGATCGAACACCGCATGGGGCAGGGTGCCCAGCGGCGCGAGCGCCTTGTCGAGCACGCCGGCCGCACGCACGCCCGCGTCGGTGACGATCAGCGGCTTGCGCATGCCGACACGTTCGCATTCCTGCGCCAGCAGCGACACCGCGCCGAAGTCGAGCTGGATCTGGGTGATGTAGTTGATGAAGGCCATGGCTGCGAGTGTAGGCAGCGCGCGTCGGTGCGCAACCGGGCGCACCCGTGTGTGGCAGACTGCCGCCCGCCCATGAGCACCCATCTGTTGACTCCCCGCATGGCCGGCGTGCTGGACCGCATCCGCCGCGCCAATCGCCCGCCGTTCCACACGATGACGCCGCAGCAGGCGAGAGTCGCCTACGTGACAGGCGCCGAGGTGCTGGACCTGCCGCGCGCGCCGATGGCGAAGGTGGAGAACCTGCAGGTGCCTGGGGCCGATGGGGCGCTGCTCGCCGCAAGGCGCTACCGCCCGAACGAGTCGGCGCGCGGCACGCTGCTGTATCTGCACGGCGGCGGCTTCACGATCGGCGGGCTGGAGACGCACGACAGCCTGTGCCGGCAGCTCGCGCTGCACAGCGGCGCCGAGGTGCTGGCGCTGGACTATCGGCTGGCGCCGGAGCATCGCTTCCCGACCGCGGTGGACGATAGCTGGTCCGCGCTGCGCTGGCTGCACGGCGAGGGACGAACGCTGGGCTTCGACAGCGATCGCCTGGCCATCGGTGGCGACAGCGCCGGCGGCACGCTGGCCGCGGTCGCGGCCATCTTGGCGCGTGACCACGGCCTGCCGCTGCGCGCGCAGCTGCTGATCACGCCTGGCACCACGGCCCACGCCGACACCGCCTCGCACCACCTGTTCGCCAACGGTTTCCTGCTCGACGCCACCACCATCGAGTGGTTCTTCGAGCAGTACATCGATCGATCACAGCGCAGCGACTGGCGCTTCGCTCCGCTGAACGCCGAAGAGCTCGACGGCGTGGCGCCGGCGATCGTGCTGGTCGCCGAGTGCGACCCGCTGTGCGACGAAGGCGTCGCCTACGCCGACCGTCTGCGTGCCGCAGGAGTGGAGGTCACGCTGGACCTGGTGCGCGGCGTGACCCATGATTTCATCAAGATGGGCCGCGCGCTCGACGAGGCCCGCCATGCACAGGCTGCGCTCGGCGCGGCATTGAGGAGGGCCTTCGAGCCATGAAGCGAAGCGAGTTCCGGTTCTTCGATCGCCTGCGCGTGCGCTGGGCGGAGATCGACGCGCAGAAGATCGTCTTCAACGCGCACTACCTGATGTACTTCGACACCGCGGTGGCCGGCTACTGGCGCGCGCTGGCCTTGCCCTATGCGCAGTCGATGGAGTCGCTCGGCGGCGATCTCTACGTGCGCAAGGCCACCGTCGAGTACCACGGCTCGGCGCGCTACGACGACCGGCTCGACGTCGGCATGCGCTGCGCGCGCATCGGCAACTCGTCGATCCAGTTCCTCGGCGGCGTGTTCCGTGGCGACGACCTGCTGGTCGAGGGTGAACTGGTCTACGTCTTCGCCGACCCGCACAGCCAGACCTCGCGGCCGGTGCCGGCGTCGCTGCGCGCCGTGCTCGAAGGCTTCGAGGCGGGGCAGGGGATGGTGGAGGTGAGGGTGGGCGACTGGGCGACGCTCGGGCGCGACGCCGGGGCGATCCGCACCGAGGTCTTCATCGAGGAGCAGCGCATCCCCGCAGAGATGGAATGGGATGCGGCCGATGCCGAATGCCTGCACGCGGTGGCCCACAACCGCTTCGGCCTGCCGCTGGCCACCGGGCGGCTGCTGCAGCATGTGCCGGGGGTGGCGAAGATCGGTCGCATGGCGGTGATTGCGTCGGTGCGTGGCAGCGGCGTGGGCCACG
>NZ_CALRZC010000061.1:0-37117 GCF_943372545.1 Variovorax sp. YR752
TCATCGTGGTGGCCTGCATGCACAAGCTGCTGGCCATCGCCTACGGTGTTCTGAGGTCCCGAAAACCCTTTGATGCGAACTACCTCAAGGCAACCAGCCCTTGACGAGCACAACGGTGTCTTGATTTCGCTGCGGGAAGCACCCAGTGCCCCGGGCACGCCGGGCGCTGTCGTTGTGTTCCCCGTCGGCGGGATCGCCGCCCTGAGCGGCCCGTTTGTTCACAGATATCACAGAAGCCCGCAGCCTGAAAGAGCGCTTGCCCCACAGATATCTACAAGATATGTGCTTAATATATTTAAACTGCGACAGGTACCCGATGTAGTTGGCCCCTGTCGCTTTTCCATTGTTCTTAACCCTAGGACGAAGCATGAAGTCACAAGCAGGCATGGTTTCCTCACTCAGTCTCGCGGGCCTTGTTGCCCTGGCCGTGGCAAGCCCCGCGCACGCGCAGGAGCAGGTGGTCAAGATCGGCCACAGCGGTCCGCTGTCGGGTCCCAACGCCTTCGCGGGCAAGGACAATGAAAACGGCATCCGCCTGGCCATCGAGGAGCTCAACGCGAAGAAGCTCAGCGTCGGCGGCAAGACGCTGAAGTTCGAGCTGATCTCCGAAGACGACCAGTGCGACGCCAAGACCGGCGTGAGCGTGGCGCAGAAGTTCGTCGACGACGGCGTCAAGTTCGTCATGGGCCCGTACTGCTCGGGCGTGGCCATTCCGGCCTCGCGCATCTACAGCGACGGCGGCACGCTGGTGTCCACCGTGGGCACCAACCCGAAGGTCACGCAGGGCGGCTACAAGAACCTGTACCGCATCATCGCGAGCGACAACCAGATCGGCGGCGCCATGGCCGTGTACGCGGCCAAGGAACTGAAGGTGAAGAAGGTCGGCGTGATCGACGACCGCACGGCCTTCGGCCAGGGCCTCGCCGAAGAGTTCACCAAGGAGGCCAAGAAGCAGGGCCTGACGATCGTGGGCCAGGAGTTCACCACCGACAAAGCCGTCGATTTCACCGCCATCCTGACCAACATGAAGGGCAAGGCGCCCGAGGCGATCTTCTTCGGCGGCTACGCGCCGCAGGCCGCGCCCATGGCGCGCCAGATGAAGCAGCTGGCCGTGCCCGGCAAGCTGCTGGGCGGCGACACCGTGTGCAGCCCGGCCACCGGCAAGATCGGCGGCGACGCGGTGAACGACCTGGTGTTCTGCGCGCAGGGCGGCTCCATGCTCGAGAAGGCGCAGAGCGGCCCGGCGTTCAAGGAGAAGTTCAAGAAGCGCTTCAACATCGATCCCGATGCGTACGCCGCCTCGTACTACGACCAGGTGCTGTTCATCGGCGAGTCGATGAAGAAGGCCAACACCATCGACCCCGACAAGGTCGGCGCCGAGCTCTACAAGACCACCTACAAGGGCGTGGCCGCCACCTACGCGTACGACGACAAGGGCAACATGAAGCAGGCGCCCATCACCGTCTTCACGTTCAAGAACGCGGCCCCCGTGCCGATTGCCAGCTACTGAGCCCCACACGCATGCAACGCATCCAGGTCATCGATTCGCACACGGGCGGCGAGCCCACGCGCCTTGTGATCGGCGGCTTCCCCGATCTGGGGAAAGGCTCCATGGCCGAGCGCCGCACGCTGCTGGCCGATCAGCACGACAAGTGGCGCGCGGCCGCCGTGCTCGAACCGCGCGGCAGCGACGTCGTGGTCGGCGCGCTGCTGTGCGAGCCGGTGTCGCCCGATGCGGCGGCGGGCGTGGTCTTCTTCAACAACGCCGGCTATCTCGGCATGTGCGGCCACGGCACCATCGGGCTGATTGCGAGCCTGGCGCACATGGGGCGCATCGGCGTGGGCGAGCACCGCATCGAGACGCCTGTCGGCACGGTGACGACCACGCTGCATGAAGACGGCTCGGTGAGTGTGCGCAACGTGCCCGCGTACCGGCACCTGCACCAGGTGGCGGTCGACCTGCCCGGCCACGGCTCCGTGCGCGGCGACGTGGCGTGGGGCGGCAACTGGTTCTTCCTCGTGAGCGAACATGGCCAGCGCGTGGCGAGCGACAACCTCGCGGCGCTCACCGACTACACGGCCGCCTTGCGCAAGGCACTGGCGGCGCAGGGCATCACGGGCGCGAACGGCGCGGAGATCGACCACATCGAACTCTTTGCTGACGACGATGCCGGCGCCGACAGCCGCAACTTCGTGCTGTGCCCCGGCAACGCCTACGACCGCTCGCCCTGCGGCACCGGCACCAGCGCCAAGATCGCCTGCCTCGCGGCCGACGGCAAGCTCGCGCCCGGCGCGGTGTGGACGCAGGCCAGCGTGATCGGCAGCGTCTTCGAGGCGAGCTACGCGATGGACGGCGAGCAGGTCATTCCCACGCTGCGCGGCCGCGCGCACATCAGCGCCGAGGCCACGCTGCTCATCGAAGACGAAGACCCCTTCGGCTGGGGCATCCGGCTCTGACACCGGCGCGCATGGACGCGGACGTCATCGTCATCGGCGCCGGCATCGTCGGCGCGGCGTGTGCCCATGCGCTGGCGCAGGCCGGGCGCCGCGTGTGCGTGCTCGATGCGCGCTTGGGCGGTGCCACCGGCGCGGGCATGGGCCACCTCGTAGTGATGGACGACAACGCGGCCGAGCTCGAACTCAGCCGCCATTCGGTTGCGCAATGGCGCGCCCTCGCGCCGCGCCTGGGCACCGACTGCGCCTACAGCCCCTGCGGCACGCTCTGGATCGCGGCGAACGACGAAGAAATGGCCGAGGCCGAACGCAAGCAGCAGCGGCTGGGCGCGCTCCGCATCGAGAGCCGGCTGCTGACTGCAGCCGAACTCGCGCGCGCCGAGCCCGCTCTGCGCGCCGGCCTGTCGGGCGCGCTCGAAGTGCCGGGTGACGGCATCCTCTATGCGCCGAACGCGGCGCGCTGGCTGCTCGCGCAGCATGCGGCATTGGTGCAGGTCGAACACGCGAAGGTCGAGGCCATCGAAGACGACGGCACGCTGCGCCTGGCCGACGGCAGCCGCCGCCGCGCACCGCAGGTCGTGCTCGCCAACGGCATCGAGGCGACGACGCTGTGCCCCGAATTGCCCATTCGCCCGAAGAAGGGTCACCTGCTCATCACCGACCGCTACCCGGGCACGGTGCACCACCAACTCGTCGAGCTCGGCTACGTGACCAGTGCGCACCACAGCGACGGCGACTCGGTCGCCTTCAATGTGCAGCCGCGGCCCACGGGGCAGCTGCTGGTGGGCTCGTCGCGCCAGTTCGACACGACCGACCTGGCCGTCGAGGCGCCGATGCTCGCGCGCATGCTGCAGCGCACGCTCGACTACCTGCCGGGGCTCGCCGACCTGAACGCCGTGCGTGCGTGGACCGGCCTGCGCGCCGCCTCGCCCGACGGCCTGCCGCTGCTGGGCAAGCACCCGTGGCGCGAGAAGCTCTGGCTCGCCGTCGGCCACGAAGGGCTGGGCGTGACCACGGCGCCGGGCAGCGCGCATGTGCTCGCGGCGCTGATGACCGGCGCGGCGCCCGATTTCGACGCCGCGCCGTATGCGCCGCGCGGCTTGCGAGAGGTGGCATGAGCGATCAGACGCAACTGCACATCGATGGCCAGCTGGTGCGCGTGAAAGCGGGCAGCTCGGTCGCCGCCGCCTTGCGCATCGCGGGCGACATGGGCGCGGCGCGCACCTCGGTCACGGGCCAGCCGCGTGCGCCGTTCTGCGGCATGGGCGTGTGCCAGGAATGCCGCGTGCAGATCGACGGGCGCCGACGCCTCGCGTGCCAGACCGTGTGCGCCGAGGGCATGCGCGTGGAGACGACGGCATGAGCGGCGTCACGCTTGAAACCTGCGATGTGCTGGTCATCGGCGCGGGCCCTGCGGGCATGGCTGCGGCCGTGGCGGCGGCACCCAGCGGCGCGTCGATCGTGGTGATCGACGACAACCCCGCGCCCGGCGGACAGATCTGGCGCGACGGCCCCGGCGCGTCGCTGCCGCCGGCGGCGCGCCAGTGGCGCGAGGCGCTCGCACGCCACGCGAACATCCGCGTGCGCAGCGGCACGCGCGTCGTCGCTGCGCCAGCGCCCCACGAATTGCTGCTCGAAGGCGCCGAGGGCGCGACGCGCATGCGATGGAAAAAACTCATCCTGTGCACCGGTGCGCGCGAACTGCTGCTGCCCTTCCCCGGCTGGACATTGCCCGGCGTGACGGGCGCGGGCGGCCTGCAGGCGCTGATCAAGGCGGGCTTGCCGGTCGAGGGCGAACGCATCGTGATTGCGGGCAGCGGGCCCTTGCTGCTGGCCGCCGCGGCCACCGCCAAAGCCGCCGGCGCGCAGGTGCTGCGCATCGCCGAGCAGGCGTCGTTCGCTTCGGTCGCGGCCTTCGGTGCCAGCCTCGTGCGCTGGCCCGGCAAGGCCGTGCAGGCCCTCACGCTGGCCGATGCGCGCTACCGCACCGCGTCGCGTGTGCTCTCGGCGCAGGGCACGACGCAGGTCGAATCGGTGCGGCTGCGCCAAGGTGATCGCGAGGTCGAGATGGCCTGCGACCGCATCGCCTGCGGCTTCGGGCTCACGCCCAACACGCAACTGGGCCAGCTGCTCGGCTGCGCACTCGCGGGGCAAGCCATCACAGTCGATGCGCTGCAGGCCACGAGCATCGCGGGCATCTACGCGGCCGGCGAATGCACCGGCTTCGGCGGCAGCGAGCGCGCGCTGGTGCAGGGCACCATCGCCGGCCACGCCGCCGTCGGCGAGACCGCCAAGGCCCGCACCCACGACCGCGAACGCGCGCGCTGGAATGCCTTCGCGGCCCAGCTGCACCGCCGCTTCACGCTGGCCGACGACCTGAAAGCCCTGCCCCGCCCCGACACGCTTGTGTGCCGCTGCGAGGACGTGCCCTTTGCCGCGCTCTCGGCCTGCACCGGCTGGACCGATGCCAAGCTGCACCGCCGCTGCGGCATGGGCGCCTGCCAGGGGCGCGTCTGCGGCGACGCGGCGCAGTTCCTGTTCGGCTGGACGCCGCCCGCGCCGCGCCCGCCGCTGGTGCCGGTCCGCATCGAGACACTGGCCGGGCTCGCAGCGCCCGGCGACGCCCGACAATGACGGCCCCGCATCTGTACACGCACGAGCACACCCACATCCCCACCATGGCCGCCCCGAAGACCGCTCCCCGACCCCCGCCCAAGCGCCGCGCGGCCGACCTGGCCTACGACGCCATCGAGGCGCTGCTGTCCACCATGCAGCTGGAGCCCGGCAGCCAGATCGTCGAGGCCGAGCTGGCCGAGCGCACGGGCCTGGGCCGCACGCCGGTGCGCGAGGCGCTGATGCGCATGGTGTCGATCGGCCTCATCGTGCAGCAGCCGCGCCGCGGCCTGCTGGTGTCGACCATCGACCTGGCCGACCACCTCGACGTGATCCAGACCCGGCGCGTGCTCGAGCAACTGATTGCGGCCTGCGCCGCGCGCCGCGCCACCGCACCGCAGCGCCAGGCCATCGTGCGCTGCGCCGAGGCCATGGTCGAAGCCGCGGGCCGCGGCGACCTGACCGACTACATGCACGCCGACCGCGCGCTCGACCTCGTCACGCACCACGCGAGCCACAACGACTCGGCGGTGAAGGCGGTGGTGCCGCTCATCGTGCAGTGCCGGCGCTTCTGGTACGCCTACCAGCACGAGGGCGAGATCGTCGAAGGCGCCAACGCGCACCTCGAACTGGCGCAGGGCATCGCCACCGGCGACGAGGCCGCAGCCATCGCGGGCGCCGAGCGGCTCATGGACTACCTCGAAGTCTTCGCCCGAAAAATCATCGACAAGTAGGCCGAAGGGCCTCGCTCCCGGGCGTTCCCATCGGGGAACTACGCGTGATCTGCCCGCGCCTTCGCCGCATACTGGCCCGATGGCCGCTGCACCCCGCGCTCAACCCGACGATTTCTTCACCCCCGACGAGTGGCAATCGCTCACCACGCGTTCGTCGTGGCGGGGCTTGTGGCTGGTGGCGCACTGCTGGGGCGTGATCGGCACCGCGATGGCGGTGGGCATCGTGTGGCCGTGGACGATTCCGCTCATGGTGCCGATCGTCGGCACGCGCCAGCTGGGCCTGTTCATCCTCATGCACGACGCTGCGCACGCGGGGCTGCACCGCAACCGCAAGGTCAACGACTGGGTGGGCTACTGGCTGTGCTCGCCCACGCTGCGCGACTACCGGCCGTATCACCTGCAGCACCACCGCTTCGTGCAGCAGACCGAAGACCCGGACCTGGTGCTGTCGGCGCCCTTTCCGATCTCGCGCGACTCGATGTGGCGCAAGGTCGTGCGCGACCTGAGCGGGCAGACCTTCTACAAGCAGCGCTTCGGCCACATCGCCGACGCCCTGCGCCAGCGTGCGCCGGGCGAATCGGCGCTGCGCGTGTTCGGGCGCGCGCTGGCGAAGGACAAGCGCTTTCTCATCGGCAACGGCCTGGGCCTGCTGGCCTTCACGCTGGCCGGGGTCTGGTGGGCCTGGGTGTTGATGTGGTTGCTGCCGATGGCGACCTGGCTGCCGCTCGTGAGCCGCGTGCGCAACATCGCCGAGCATGCGCTGGTGGCGCAGAACGAGGCCGATCCGCTGCGCCAGGCGCGCACCACGCACGCCGGCTGGCTCGAACGCATCTTCGTGGCGCCCTACTGGGTCAACTACCACTGCGAGCACCACATGTTCACCAACCTGCCCTGCTGGGCGCTGCCGAAGGCGCACCGCCTGCTGCAGCGCCAGGGCGCGACCGTGCGCATGGAAGTGCAGCCCGGCTATCTGCAGCTGCTGCGGCGCGCTGCGCCGGTGGGCTGAAACCTCAACGACTCGGTGCGGGCTGCACCGCCGGCACCGGCTGCGCACCGCGCTGCGCCTGCTGGCTCAGCCAGATGCTCGCGATCACGATGCCGATGCCCGCCATCTGCCAGCCCGACAGGCTCTGGCCCAGCAAGGCCCAACCCAGGATCACCGCGGTCACCGGGCTCAGGAAGGCCAGCGGCGCGATCGCCGAGGGCTCCAGCCGGGCCACGCCGCGGAACCACACGATGTAGGTGAGCGCGGCGCCGATCAGGCCGAGCCAGGCGAAGCCGACCCAGTTCATCGCCGTGAGCGCGGGCAGCGGCGGTTCCAGCCACAGCGCCACCGGCAGCAGCAGCAGGCCGCCCGCCGTCAGCTGCCAGGCCGTGAAGGTCAGCGCCGACACCGGCGGCTGCCAGCGCCGGCTCAGCACGGTGCCGAAGGCCATCGACACGGCGGCCGTGAGCGCTGCGGCAATGCCCAGCGCGTCGAGCGTGGCGTTCGGCGTGAGCACCAGCAGCGCCACCCCGCCCATGCCGATGACGGCCGCCGCCACCGACAGCGTGCGCACCGGCGCGCCCAGCAGCAGGCCGGCGAGGAACACCACGAACAGCGGCTGCACCGAGGTGATGGTGGCCGCCACGCCGCCCGGCAGCCGGTAGGCCGCGAGGAACAGCATCGCCCACAGCACCGAGAAGTTCAGCGCGCCGAGCAGGAAGATGCGCCCCCACCACGCCCGGGGCGGCAGCTGGCGCACGATGAGCATCAGCAGCAGGCCCGCCGGCAGCGCGCGCAGCAGCGCCACCGTCAGCGGGTAGTTCGCCGGCAGCAGCTCGGTGGTCACGATGTAGGTGCTGCCCCAGATCGCGGGCGCAATGGCGGTGAGCAGGACGTCGGTGGTGCGGGAAGTCATGGCCTGAATCTATTCAATTGACCCACGGTTGTGAATGTCCGAATAATGAATTGATTCTTTACCGCCAGTCGTCAATTACACGCCTGCCCATGGACCATCTCACCGCCCTCAAGGTCTTTCGCACCACCGCCGCCGCGGGCAGCTTTGCCGGCGCCGCGCGGCAGCTGGGGCTGTCGGCCGCGGCCGTCAGCAAGAACATCGCCGAGCTGGAGGCGCATCTGAAGGTGCGGCTCATCAACCGCACCACGCGCAGCATGAGCCTCACCGAGGCCGGCGCGGCCTACGTGGAGCGGCTCGCGCGCATCCTCGACGACCTGGACGAGGCCGACGCCGCGCTGGCACCCGTGGGCGCGAGCCCGGGCGGCGTGCTGCGCGTGAGCGCGCCGCTGACCTTTGCGCTGACCTGCATCTCGCCGCACATCCCCGCCTTCATGGACCGCCACCCGAACCTGCGGCTCGAGCTGAACCTGCAGGACACGCGCACCGACCTCATCGGCGAGGGCTACGACCTCGCGATCCGCGGCAGCGACCGGCTGGAAGATTCGAGCCTCGTCGCGCGCGAGCTCATGACCATGACGCACGTGCTGTGCGGCGCGCCGAGCTACTTCGCCACCGCCGGCCGGCCCACTGCGCCCGAAGACCTGAAGGCCCACAACTGCGTGCAGTTCACCCTGTCGGGCCACGCGAACAAATGGACCTTCAGCCGCGCCGGGCGCAGCGTGGCGGTGCCGATCGACGGGCGCTACAAGGTCAGTTCCAGCATCGCCGTGCGCGACGCGGTGCTCGCGGGCTTCGGCCTGAGCCTGATCCCGCGCATCTATGTCGAGCACGAGCTGGCGGCGGGCCGGCTCGAAGCCGTGCTCGACGACTGGGAGGCCGACCGCACGCCGGTGTACGCCGTGTACCCGTCGCGTCACCTGGCGGCGAAGACGCGCGCCTTTGTCGACTTCTTGCTGGAACGGTTTGCGGCGCGCTGACCGTTCAGCAGCCGGCCGATGACGGTGTGGCGCACCAGCAGCTGGTAGCTCGCCAGCGCCACGAGCGACGTGGCCGCGATGTTGAGTCCCATCTTCGCGAGCGCGCCCAGCGGCGCGTGGAACAGCAGGATGCCGAAGCCGATGGTGCCGAGCATGTGCACCAGGTACACCCAGTACGAGCTGTGCGAGAGGTACGCCAGCACCGCGTTCTGGCGCGGCAGGTAGCGCAGGAAGCCCCCGATCAGCGCCAGGCTCCAGAGCCAGGAGGTCGCGTTGTAGGCGAAGGCGATCCAGAACTCGGGGTGCGGCAGGCGGTGCGCACCGGGCTCGCGCATGGCGCCCAGCAGCGCGAGTGTCACAACGAAGAAGGCCAATCCGGTGAACGCGAGGCCCTTGCAGCGCGCAGCGAAGCGCGCGAGCAGGCGCTCCTGGTCGCGGTGCACGTACCAGCCGAACACGAAGAACAGGCCGCTCTGCACCCACTCGGAGAACGGCGGCAGGAACGCGCCGCTCTCCATCACGAAGCCGGACGGATGGAAGGCGCCCGTCACCGCCAGCGGCAGTGCCAGCACCACGAAGCCCCAGCGGCGTTCCGCCAGCACTGCGAAGCCGCGGGCGACCGCATCGCGCAGACGAACCGGCACGAAGCGCTGCAGCCGCACGCCGGCCCAGGCCAGCACGCTGAGCCAGAACAGCTGGTACAGGAACCACAGGTGCATCGTGTTGAAAGGCGAACCGCCGGGCTGCCGCGCGGGCGTCAGCGCGGTGTCGATGCCCGGCACGCCGCGCACGGTCAGGTGGATGTAGACCATCGCCAGCACCGCGGTCCCCACGAAGAGCGGCGGCCAGAAGATCGCGAAGGGCAGCGCGAGCCGCAGGCTGCGGTTCTTCAGCATGCCGTGGGCCCCGCGCCGCTCGACCAGCAGTGCGACGAAGAAGCCCGCCAGCACGAAGAACACCGGCATGCGGAAGCTGTGGATGAAGAGCAGCAGCAGGTCGGCGACCGGCGAGGTCTTCGGGTCGCGCCAGGGCAGCGGCGAGGCGACCGTGAGGTGGTTGGTGGCCACGTGCAGCACGATGCCGAGCCACATCATCAGGGCGCGCAGGTTGTCGAGCGCGTGGAGCCGTGGGGGTGGGGTTGCGTGGTTCATGCGGCCCACTCTCGAGCCTCACGCAACGTCAGGGTCAAGGGGGTGTGGTGGCGTCGGGCCGGGCCAGGGCCATGGCGCGCAGCAGGTAGTCGCGCACGGCAGGCGTGGCGACCGCGCCGGCCTGCAGCACCGGCTCCGCGGCCATCGCCTGCATCAGCCGGGCCGCCAGGGCCGGGTCGTGGTCGGTGAAGGCCTCGAAGAGCTGCGCCCAGCTGCGCGCGATGGCCTGCACGGCGGCGTCGCCGGGCGCAACGCCGCGCGCCTGCAGGTCGGCGAGTTCGTGCGCCAGCTGGCGCCATTCGTCGTCGGGCGGCGGGCCGAGCCGCGCCAGGTCGTCGGTGCTCAGGTGGCGCAGCAGCGCGGCCATGCGCAGGCCGATGGCCTGTTCGATGTAGGCGATGAGTTCGGCCGACGGCCCGTTGTCGAGCCGCACCACCGGCTCGCGCCGGTACATCTCGCGCCAGCGCGTGACGCGGTCGAAGTTGCTGTCCATCCAGAGGCCGATCAGCGTCATCCAGCGGGCGGCCAGCGGCTGCAGCTGCGGCGCGTCGGCGGGCACGCCGCTGGCCATGCACGCCGTGACCTCGGCGATCAGCGGCGGCCACAGCGCGGCCACGGCCTTCCCGTTGGTCATCAGCGACTGCACTTCGGCCGGGCTGAAGTAACGCGCGTAGGTGCTCATCTGCTCCAGCGTGGCGAGCCAGTCCTTCATGTCGGGCTGGGCGCCTTCGGCGAGCTGCTGCTCGAGCAGGCCGAGCCGTTCGCGCAGCGCCGTGGCCTGGGCGATCTGCTCGTCGAGCGAGACGATCTGGCGCCGGAGAATGTCCGGCAGCGCCCCGCCCTGCGCCGCCAGCAGGCCGCCGATGTCGGCCAGCGGCAGGCCCAGCAGCCGCAGCGCCTGGATCGCGTGCAGGCGGCCGATGTCGGTGGCGTCGTAGAGCCGGTAGCCGGCCTCGGAACGCGCCGAGGGCACGAGCAGGCCGATGGCGTCGTAGTGGTGCAGCGTGCGCACCGTGAGGCCGGTGCGCCTGGCGAGTTCTCCGACCTTGAGCCGCACCGTGCGCCCCTGCTTTTCTTAATCGTCGGCTGCGACGGGCTCGGGGCCGGGCCAGCCCAGCAGCTCGGCCAGCCGCTGCACGATCCATTCGGCCTCGGCGGGCGCCACGCCGGATTCCGGCGTGGCGAGCCCCGCGTGGATGCGCCGCAGGATCTCGCTTTCGACCGGCACCTCGGTGTGGTGCTGGATCTGCGCGTGGCCTACAAGGTGGCCGGCGAGGTCTTCGCAGATCTCGTAGCGCGCGCGCACCACGTCGATCGGCTCGCGCAGGCGCTGGCGCGCGTCGCTGTAGACCGCGAAGAACGAGGGCGGGATGTAGATCTGGTTGTCGTCGGACATGGCGGCCTTGGTTTTGGCGGGCCCAATGACAAAACGCGCCCGGGGGCGCGTTCGTCGTGGCTCCGAAGAAAGAGCCGCGGGGGCTGGATCAGCCGCCCTTGGTGGGGCGCTTGCCCGGGTTCTTCTTGCTGCGCGTGGCGGTGCCGCGCTCGAGGCTGATCTTCTGGCCGCCACCGGTGCGAGGCGCGGTGTAGCCGGGCATGGGCGTCGGCTTCGGGCTGGCAAGACGGTCGGCTTCGGTACGGATTTTCTTGGGCATGGAAAGCTCGGATAAATAGGATGTTCGACCCCCGATTAGGCCACATCGGCAGATTTCATCTGCCAAGCGCCGAAACGAGGGGCCATGGGACGGATGTCAGGTCGACTGCGGTGTCAGCAGGCGCACCCTGACGCTCTTGCCTTTCACGCGGCCGTTGTCCAGCTTGCGTGCGGCTTCTTCGGCAATGCTGCGGTCCACCGCAACATAGGTCGAGTACTCGTTGACGTTGATCTTGCCGACCTGCTCCTTGGCATAGCCGCAGTCGCCCGTCAGTGCGCCCAGCACGTCGCCGGCGCGGATCTTTTCCTTGCGCCCGCCGACGATCTGCAGCGTGGCCATCGGCGGCGTGAGCGGCGCGCCCGGGGCGGGCGTGAGCTCGGCCAGGTTGTGCCATTCGGATTCGCGGCCCTGCAGCTGCTCGATCTTTCCGACGAAGCCCATCTCGTTCATGCTGGCCAGGTTGAGCGCCAGCCCTTCCGAGCCGCCCTGCTGGCCCACGCGGCCGGTGCGGCCCACGCGGTGGATGTGGATTTCGGAGTCGGGCGTCACGTCGACGTTGATCACGGCTTCGAGGTGCGAGATGTCCAGGCCGCGCGCCGCCACGTCGGTGGCCACGAGCACCGAGCAGCTGCGGTTGGCAAACTGCACCAGCACCTGGTCGCGCTCGCGCTGCTCCAGCTCGCCGAACAGCGCCATCGCGCTGAAGCCCTGCCCCTGCAGCACCTCGACGAGGTCGCGGCACTGCTGCTTGGTGTTGCAGAAGGCCAGCGTGCTCACGGGACGGAAATGGTCGAGCAGCAGGCTCACGGTGTGCAGCCGCTCGCTGTCTTTCACCTGGTACCAGCGTTGGCGGATCTTGCTGCCTTCATGCTGGGCCTGCACCGTGATCTGCTCGGGGTTCTTCATGAACTGCTGCGCGAGCTTGGCGATGCCTTCGGGATACGTGGCCGAGAACAGCAGCGTCTGGCGTTCCTTGGGGCACTGGCGCGCCACCGTCACGATGTCGTCGAAGAAGCCCATGTCGAGCATGCGGTCGGCCTCGTCGAGCACCAGCGTGTTCATCGCCGAGAGGTCGAGGTTGCCGCGTTCCAGGTGGTCCATGATGCGGCCCGGCGTGCCCACGACGATGTGCGCGCCGTGCTCCAGGCTGGCAATCTGCCCGCGCAGGGCGACGCCGCCGCAGAGCGTGACCACCTTGATGTTTTCTTCGGCGCGCGCCAGGCGGCGGATTTCGGTCGTGACCTGGTCGGCCAGCTCGCGCGTGGGGCACAGCACCATCGCCTGGATGGCGAAGCGGCGCGGGTTCAGATTGGACAGCAGCGCCAGCGCGAAGGCGGCGGTCTTGCCGCTGCCGGTCTTGGCCTGCGCGATCAGGTCCTTGCCGAGCAAGGCCAGCGGCAGTGCGGCGGCCTGGATGGCCGTCATCTGCGTGTAGCCGAGCTGGGTGAGGTTGGCCAGCATCTGGGGCGAAAGCGCCAGCGTGGCAAAGCCGTGGGGTTCGGCCTGGAGGCCGCCGGCTGGGGAGGTGGTGGAGTTCATCGTTCGGCAGCCGGAGACATACAGACAGGAAGACGCAAAAGGAAAAGTGACGCCCGGAAAAGACAAAGGCCTTGCAGGGCCCCCTCCGGGAGGGCGCTCTGCAAGGCCGGCCGGGCGTCGCTCAGCGACGGGGCGAGTTGTTGTTGGTTGGCGGGGGACCGCGGCGTTCCAGGTGACGGAACGTGATGCGGCCCTTCGTCAGGTCGTAGGGCGAGAGCTCGAGCGACACCTTGTCGCCGGCCAGGATGCGGATGTGGTGCTTGCGCATCTTGCCGCCGCTGTAGGCGATCAGCTGGTGACCGTTGTCGAGCGTGACGCGGTAGCGCGAGTCGGGCAGGACTTCGGTCACTGCGCCGTTCATTTCGATCAGTTCTTCCTTGGGCATAAGTGATTACCTCTGAATCGTTCGATGTGTGTTGGAGATGGAATTGGGCGTAATTGTTTCAGGCCGCGCACGGAAGTGCGAGAGGGGCCACCGGCGCGCGTTCGCGCACCCAGCCCATTCCCTGTTCGATGGCGTAGCCGAGCGCCGCGGCGTGGCTGGCAAAGCGCGGCGTGAAACGCATCACGCGGTCGTGCATGCCGCTGCCGTGACCGGAGCGGATCGAGACGGAGGCGGCAAAGCCGCCGTCGTCCTGGTGTCGAATGAGCGGGGAAACAAGGTACTTGCCCACCGCGATACTGTGTTGAATGATGTCCATGAAGCCTTGGCACCACGCGCAGAGACAACGCGCGAAGAGCCTGAAAAATAATTGAAAACGGACGCGGACCGGCCGCAACGGCGCGGGGGATGCGCAATTCGCTTCAACAGGAACGAAGGCAGTGGTGGCAATCATGGGCGCCCGGTCTGGCGCTCCAACACACTGTGAAGCCGGCTTGAAAATGAGAGGCCTGAAGAATCCAAGGACAGTGCAGGTCAGCCGGCGGGAGTGACGAAATTCTTCGTCGTGGTATCGAAACGAACCCGACATTATAGCTTGCAGGGCATGACAGTTGTTTGTCTTAAAAACAACGTCTGCATGAAAAAGGCGTCGAAGTGGCGCCTGTCGTGCGTCATCAGCTATTAAAAATATAGCAACTCAGCTGTCCAGCGGCAGCCGCGTCGTGAACTTGGTGGTCGACAGCACGATGTCGCTCGAATAGTTCTCCAGTTCCAGCGCATCGCCGAGCTGCTCCTGCGCGAAGGCCTGGTAGGCGGGCAGCGAGCGCGCGCAGATCACGAGCACGAAGTCGGTCTCGCCGGCCACGCAGTGGCACTGCAGCACCTGCGGCAGCGCATGCACCTTGCGCTCGAAGGCCTGGATCGCCTCGCGCGTGGTGCTGCGCAGCGACACGCGCGAGATCACCAGCACCGGAAAGCCCACGCGCGCGGCGTCGAGGATCGCCACCTCCTCGCGGATCACGCCCGCGCGCCGCAGCCGCTGCACGCGCTTCAGGCAGGCCGAGGGCGAGAGGTTCACGCGCTCGGCCAGCGTCTGGTTCTGCAGGCCCGCGTCGGCCTGCAGTTCGGCCAGGATGCGCTGGTCGATGCGATCGAGGGGGCCGGTTTTCATGGTGTCGCCAGTGTGGCGCAACGCGGTGGCAATCGGCTTCGGTTTGAGGCCCTCACAACGACAGCCGATTTCGCGGCCGATGGCTAGGCTGGGGCTCCCCCGACGAACAAGGAGCATCCGATGGCCGAAGGCGCAACCTACGACCCCGTGGTCAGCAAGCACCTCGTGCGCTACGGCATGGGGCTGAGCCCGCATGTCATCGTCAAGGCGCGCGGCGCCACGCTGTGGGACCAGCACGGGCGCGAGATCCTCGACTTCACCTCGGGCCAGATGTGCGCCACCATCGGCCACAACCACCCGCGCATCGTCGCGGCGATCGAGAAGGCCTGCGAAGGTGCGCTGCATCTGTACAGCGGCTTCGTCGGGCCGGCCGTGCCGGCGCTGGCCGGGCGGCTGGCGGCCATGCTGCCGCCGTCGCTGTCGAAATCGCTGTTCCTGTCGACCGGCGGCGAGGCCAACGAGGCCGCCGCGCGCATGGCCCGCGTGACCACCGGCCGCTACGAGATCGTGGGCCTGAACGGCGGCTGGCATGGCGTGAATGGCGGCATGGCCGCGCTCACCTTCGCCGGCCGGCACCATGTCGACTACGGGCCGCGCAAGCCCGGCACCATGTCGATCCCCGCGCCGCATTGCTACCGCTGCCCCATCCGCCATTGCCGCGATGCCTGCGACACCACCTGCCTCGACGTCGGCTTCGACATGGTCGATGCGCAGTCCAGCGGCTCGCTCGCGGCCTTCATTGCCGAGCCGGTGCTGAGCTCGGCCGGCGTGATCGTGCCGCCGCCCGGCTACTTTCCGAAGCTGCAGGCCAAGTGCCGCGAGCGCGGCATGCTGCTCATCCTCGACGAAGCCCAGACCGCCTTCGGCCGCCTGGGCAGCAACTTCGCCTTCGAGCAAATGGGCGTGGTGCCCGACTTCCTCACCGTCTCGAAGACGCTGGGCGGCGGCCTGGCGATCGGCGCCGTGGTCACCAGCGACGCCATCGAACAGGATTGCCACGAGAAGGGCTTCGTGCACGTCACCTCGCACGTGTCCGACCCGCTGCCGGCCGAGGTCGGGCTGGCGGTGCTCGACGTGCTCGAGGAAGAAGGGCTCAACCAGCGCGCCGCCGCCATGGGCGAGCGGCTGAGCCGGGGCCTGGCCACGCTGAAGGCGCGGCACGAGGTGATCGGCGACGTGCGTGGCCACGGCCTGCTGCAGGGCGTGGAGCTGGTGAAAGACCGCGAGACCCGCGCGCCCGACGCCGAGCGCGGCCGGGCCATCACCGACGCCTGCATGGCGCGCGGCCTGAGCATGAACATCGTGGCCGTCGGCGGCATGGCGGCTGTGTGGCGCATCGCGCCGCCACTGAACGTGAAGCCGGAGGAAATCGACCGCGGCCTTGAGATCCTCGACGACGCGATCCGCGCGACGAGTTAGCCGATCCCGAGCATCCGCCGGTTCGCCGCCACGTCCGCCCCGCCCGCCGCGAAGTCGTCGAAGGCGCGGTCGGCCACGCGGATGATGTGATCGCGAATGAAGCTCGCGCCCTCGCGCGCGCCGTCTTCCGGGTGCTTGATGCAGCACTCCCACTCAAGCACCGCCCAGCCCGGGAAGTCGTACTGCGCCATCTTCGAGAAGATGGCCTTGAAGTCGACCTGCCCGTCGCCCAGCGAGCGGAAGCGCCCGGCGCGGTTGATCCAGCTCTGGAAGCCGCCGTACACGCCCTGCTTGCCGGTCGGGTTGAACTCGGCGTCCTTCACATGGAAGAGCTTGATGCGCTCGTGGTAGTGGTCGATGTAGGCCAGGTAGTCGAGCTGCTGCAGCACGAAGTGGCTCGGGTCGTAGAGCAGGCAGGCGCGCGGATGGTTGTTCACGCGCTCCAGAAACATCTCGTAGCTCACGCCGTCGTGCAGGTCTTCGCCGGGATGGATTTCGTAGCCCACGTCGACGCCCACCGCATCGAAGGCATCGAGGATCGGGCGCCAGCGGCGCGCCAGTTCGTCGAAGGCTTCCTCGATGAGGCCAGGCGGGCGCGGCGGCCACGAATACAGGTACGGCCAGGCCAGCGCGCCCGAGAAGGTCGCGTGCGCCGTGAGCCCGAGGTTCGCCGAGGCCTTGGCCGCGTGGTGCAGCTGCTGCACCGCCCACTGCTGGCGCGCCACGGGGTTGCCGCGCACCTCGGGCGCCGCAAAGCCGTCGAAGCCCGCGTCGTAGGCCGGGTGCACCGCGACCAGCTGGCCCTGCAGGTGGGTCGAGAGTTCGGTGATCTCCAGGCCGTGGCCCGCAAGCGTGCCCTTGATCTCGTCGCAGTAGGTCTTGCTCTCGGCGGCGCGCTTCAGGTCGATGAGGCGCGTGTCCCAACTCGGGATCTGCACGCCCTTGTAGCCGAGGTCGGCGGCCCATCCGGCGATGGCGTCGAGCGAGTGGAACGGGGCCGTGTCGCCCGCGAACTGGGCCAGGAAAATGCCCGGCCCCTTGATCGTCTTCATGCGTGTCTCCTGATGCGCCGCACAGCATACTTCGGGGGTTCGGCTGACACACGACCGAAGTTCGATGGGCGCACAATGAACTTTGTCCACAGGGAACCCATCGAGATGTCTCAGCCTGTCGCCGCCCGACTCAAAATCGGCTTGTCCGCCTGCTTCTCGCACGCCGACCCGGCCCGCTCGCTCTTCACGAACAAGACGCTGCAGTACGTCGAACAGTCGATCGCGCACTGGCTCATGTCGGCCGGCGCAATGGTGGTGATGGTGCCCTGCCCCACGGGCGAAACGGCGCGCGGCGACACCAAGCTCTCGCATTACGCCGAATGGCTCGACGGCGTGGTGATGCACGGCGGCGCCGACGTCTGGCCCGGCAGCTACGGCGAAGAGCCTTTGAAAGACGCCTGGATCGGTGATCAGATCCGCGACCTGTACGACCTCGCACTGGTCGAAGCCTTCGAGCAGGCCGGCAAGCCGATCTTCGGCGTGTGTCGCGGCCTGCAGCTGATCAACGTGGCCTTCGGCGGCTCGCTCTACCAGGACATCGAGGCGCAGCACGGCCACCCCGAGACGGTGCGCCACCGCGACCCGGTGACCTACGACCAGAACTTCCACCAGATCGAGATCGTCGAAGGCACGCGCCTGTCGAAGCTGTTCCCCGAAGTGCGCACGGCGCGCGTCAACAGCATCCACCATCAGGGCATCAAGGGCCTCGCGCCGGGCTTCGAGGTCGAGGCCTGGAGCCTGCCCGACCGCGTGCCCGAGGCGATCCGCCGCCGGCCCGAAAAGGGGCGCGGCTACATCGCGGCGACCCAGTGGCACCCGGAGTTCCACAAGTACGGCAGCACCGAGACGGTGGACGACACGCCGATCCTGCACGACTTCCTGTGGGCCTGCGCCACCGCCCGCGTGGCGCCGCGCACGAGCATGCGCGAGATGCAGGGGCGGATTCGCAACCGGGCGTCCCGGTTGCTGCGGCAGGCGTTGTTGCGGCGCTGAGCCGCCTCAGGCTGCGTCGCGCAGCAGGTGCTTCAGCAGCTTGCCCGTCGCCGTGCGCGGCAGGCTCTCGCGCACTTCGAAGACACGCGGAATCTTGTAGCGCGCCAGCCGGTCTTCGAGAAAACGCACCAGCTGGCGGGCTTCGAGCGCCCGCCCGCCGCGCGCCACCAGCACCGCCGTCACGGTCTCGCCCCACTCGGGGTGCGGTCGGCCGATGATGGCCACGTCCTGCACGTCGGGATGGGCGCCCAGCGCGTCTTCCACTTCCTTTGAATAGACGTTCTCGCCGCCCGTGATGATCATGTCGCGCAGCCGGTCGACGATGAACAAAAAGCCGTCTTCGTCCACCCGCGCGAGGTCGCCCGTGCGGTACCAGCCGTGCGCATCGAAGGCTTCGGCGCTCGCCTGCGGGTTGTCGAGGTAGCCCTGCATCGCGGCCGGTGAACGCAGGTGGATTTCACCGACTTCGCCCGCGCCGCAGCGCCGGCCGTCGGCATGGCGCACCTCGATCGCCACGCCGGGCACGCCCGCGCGGCCGATGGAGCCGGCCTTGGCGATCGCGTCTTCCGGGTAGAGCACGGTGCCCAGCGGGCCCGACTCGGTCATGCCGTAGACCTGCACGAAACGGTCGCTGCGGTAGCTGTCGGCCAGCTTGCGCGCCATGTCGGCACCGAGCGGGCCGCCACCGTAGGCCCACAGGCGCATCGCGCTGAAGTCGTAGCGTTGTACATCGGGCACCACCGACAGCGGCGCCAGGAAGGCGATGGGCGCGCCGAAGGTGAAGGTGATGCGCTCCTCGGCCAGCGTGTCGAGAAAGGCCTTCGGCGCGTACTCGCGCAGCAGCACCACGGTGCCGCCCATGAGCAGCGTGCCCAGCAACCAGTTGTTGAGCGGCGACGAATGCCACACCGGCATCGCGACCAGCGTGCGCTCATTGCGCGTGAGCGACATGCCCGCCGCGGTGCACACCGCCGCCATGAAGACGTTGCGGTGGCTGTGCAGGCAACCCTTGGGCTTGCCCGTGGTGCCCGAGGTGTAGAGCACCTGGGCCAGCGTGTCGGTGCCGGGCGCCGGGGCCTCGTCGCCGAGCGGCGCGGCCTGCGCCATCAGGTCGTCGAACATCGGCAGGCCGTCGGCGGCGCTGTCGGTCGCGAGCCAGTCGCAGCGGTGCGCGATGCGCGCGGTGACCTGCGTCGCGAGCGTGCCGTCGGCCACGCACAGGCGCACGCCCGCGTGGGCCAGCACGTGGTCGATCTCCGGCGCCTGCAGCTTGTGGTTGACAGGCACCACCGCCGCGCCGAGGCGCCAGGCGCCGAACATCGCGGCGACGAAACCGACCGTGTTGAAGCACAGCAGCGCGACCTTGTCGCCGCTGCCCACGCCCTGGCCGCGCAGCACGGTGGCGGCGCGGCGCGAGAGGTCGGCGAACTCGGCGTAGGTCCAGGCGCGGCCTGCGGCGCGCAGGCATTCGTGGGTGGGCTGGGTGCGGGCGTGCTGGTCGAGCAGGGAAACGAAATCCATCGGTGTCGTCTTCGCGTGCTCAGTGCCAGGCCGCGCGCACCAGCGCGCCGGGGTCGCTGGTGCCGGCGCTGATGCCGGTCACCGGGCCCCAGTCGGGATCGAAGCGGCTCGACACGAACGCGGCCGAGGCGAGCGGGCTCGCGTGCTGCAGCATCAGGCCGGCCTGCGCCGCGCGCACCAGCCGCTGCGTGAAGCGGCGCGCCTGGCGTTCCAGGTCTTGCGGCGCCAGCTGCACCATCTGGCGCAGGGCCTGTACCTCGGCCTGCAGGCGCGTTTCGCCGGCGGTCACTTCCTGCAGGTGGTCGAGCACGAGGTGCGCGTCGTCGGGGTTGCGCGACACGGCGCGCAGCACGTCCAGGCACATCACGTTGCCCGAGCCTTCCCAGATCGAATTGACGGGCGCCTCGCGGAACAGGCGGCCCATCGGGCCGTCTTCCACATAGCCGTTGCCGCCGAACACTTCCATCGCCTCGCCGGTGAGCGCCACCGCGCGCTTGCAGTTCCAGAACTTGGCGGCGGGCGTGAGCAGCCGGCGCCAGGCGGTGTCCAGCGGGGCGGGCGAGCCGAAGCGCGACGCGAGTTCCATCGCCAGCAGCGTGGCGCTTTCGGTTTCGAGCGCCATGTCGGCCAGCAGCTCGGTCATCACGGGCTGGTCGACCAGCGCCTTGCCGAAGGCAAAGCGGTTGCGCGTGTAGTGCAGCGCCTGCGCGAAGCCCTGGCGCATGAAGCCGGCGCTGGCGAGTGCGCAGTCCAGGCGCGTGACGGTCGCCATCTCGATGATGGTCGGGATGCCGCGGCCCTCGTCGCCCACCAGCACGCCCCAGGCCTCCTTGAACTCGACCTCGCTGCTGGCGTTGGAGCGGTTGCCGACCTTGTCCTTCAGGCGCTGGATGTGGATCGCGTTCTTGCTGCCGTCGGGCCGCCAGCGCGGCACGAAGAAGCACGAGGAGCCGTGCTCGTCGGTCTTGGCCAGCACCAGGTGGCCGTCGCACATCGGCGCCGAGAAGAACCACTTGTGGCCGGTGATGAGGAACTCGCTGCCCCACGGGCCCTGGCCGGCCGGCACGGCGCGCGTGGTGTTGCTGCGCACGTCGCTGCCGCCCTGCTTCTCGGTCATGCCCATGCCGACGGTCATCGAGGTCTTGCCTTCGAGCGGGATGTCGCGCGCATCGTGCACGTTGGCGGCGAGCTTGTCGCGCAGGTCGGCGTACAGCGCGGCGTTGCGGCGCATCACGGGGATGCAGGCCTTGGTCATGGTGGTCGGGCAGGTCGAGCCCGACTCGATCTGGCTGTGCATGTACAGCGAGGCGCCGTAGCCCACCCAGGCCGAGGGCCGCTCGTCGAAGAACGGCAGGTTGGCGATGCCGTTGCGCCGCGCGATCGACATCAGGGTGTGCCACGCGGGATGGAACTGCACGCTGTCGATGCGCGTGCCGGTGCGAGAGTGCGTGTGCAGCTCGGGCTCGTGGCGGTTGGCGTCTTCGGCGGCGCGCAGCGTGGCCTCGGCACCGTACTCGGCGCCCTGGCGCACCAGCTCGTCGTCGCGCCAGGCGGCGCCGCCGCGCGCCACCGCGCCGCGCAGCGCGGGGTCGCTGGTGTAGACGTTGTAGTCCTTGAGCTCGGGGACCTGGTTGTCGGGGTGGATGCCGGTGGTGGTCATGGCGTGGTCTCCGTGAAGCGGTGAAAGAGGAGGCGTGTTCAGGCAGTGGCGGCGCGTTCGCGCACCACCAGCGTCTGGGTCGCGAGGCCGAGGAGGCCGCGCGTGTCGTACAGGTGGGACACGGTGAGGCCCGCGCCGCCGCCATGCATCTCGGTGCTGGCGCGCAGGCCGATCCACTCGCCCTCGGGCACGCGGAACAGGTTCAGGCTGAGGTCGGCGTTCGAGAACAGGAAATCGGTGGGCGGCAGCACCCAGCTCAGGCCATTGCCGAAGTCGGCCGCCGCCGCCGCGCGCATCGCGGGCGAGGTGGCCACGCCGCGCACCAGCGGCACCGCGAGCCGGAACCACGCGGCGCCCGCGCCAGGCTGCGAGATGTCGCCCTGCGCGAGGCGCGATTCGACGGCGGTCTGGTGGAACGAGAGGCCGTCGGGCAGGCCGGGAATGCGCAGCCGCTCGGTGCAGTCTTCGGGCAGTGGAAGCAGTTCGCGCGGCGCGTCGCCTGCGGGCAGGTTCGCCGGCAGCGTCAGCGGCGACGTCTTCAGCAGCAATGCGTGCGCGCGCGCCACCACCGTGTCGCCTGCGAGCAGGTCGATGCCGACGCGCACCGTGGCGCGCGAGGCCTGCGACTGCGTGCGCGTGACCAGCGGCGCCACCGGCACCGGCCTCACCAGCTCGAGTGTGAGCCGCGCCAGCTGCCAGCCGGGGCCGGGCGCGGCGCGTTCGGCGATGTGCGCGAGCAAGGCAGCGGGCGCGCCGCCGTGCTGTGCGCGCGGGTCCCAGGGGCCGCGCGAGAGGGTGTCGGGCTGCCACGCGTCGCCCTCGCCGGTGTAGACGGCGGGGGGCGTTGTCTCGGGGGCACGGTCGTGCGAGGTCATTGCAGAATGCCTTTCGATGGGATCAAAAATTCTAGGAACAACCCGCCCGCGAGGTGTTCGGGTTCGGCGGCCATGACCGGCGCCCGCGCACCCGCCGCCGCCCCGAGGAGGAAGCCGCGCCAGTCCCGCGCGCGCCACACCTCGCAGGCCTTGCAGGAAGCCTTTGTTCGGCTTTTGGTCGAGAAGGGATTCGCCGCGATCACGATCCGCGAGATCGCGGCCGTGGCGGGCACGGGCCTGGGCAGCTTCTACGAATACTTCGAGAACAAGGAAGACCTGGCGCGCGTGTGCCTGCACCTGCGCTCCAAGGCGCTGCTGCTGGACATGCGTGCGGTCGTGGCCGCGAACGAAGGCCGGCCGTGGCGCGAGATCGTCGATGGGGTGATCGATGCGCAGCTCGACGCGCACCGCGCGCAGCCCGTGGCCTGGGGCGCGCACTACCTGCTGGAGCGCCACCTCTCCAGCCCCGAGGCCTACCGCAAGATGTACGACCGCTTCGTGGCCGAATGGGTGGGGGTGCTGGACGCGGCGGGCGACGTGAAGGCCGACGGCCCGAAGAAGAAGGAAGCGGCGCGCGTGTGCCAGACCATCATCTACGGGCTGGTGGCGCACACCCACCTCGGCACGGGCGGGCGGCCTGACCTGCAGGCGCTGTCACGCCAGTTGCGTGATGCGTTGCGGGGCTACCTGGCGACGGTCGCCTGATGCGGGGTCGCTCAGCGCGACGACTTGTTCGTCGTGCCGCTGACGCCAGCGTCGATGGTGCCGAACACCGTCACGCCGCTGCCCGATGAAGACGTGGAGGAAGAAGACGGCGACGGCGCGGTGCCGGCGCAGCCCGAAATCAACAGGCCGGTCGCAAGGACGGCGAGGGCGGCAAGGATCGACTTCACGGCAGGACTCCAGAGAACTAAGGACGTCCCACTATAGGCCGCGGCCCTCAGCCGCCCTGTAACAAAGACACCAGCCGCCGCAGGGGTTGCGGCGTGGTGGCGTTCAGTTTGTTGCGATGCGCGGGTCGGTCGCCAGCAGCATCTCGACCATCGAACGCAGGTCGGCCTGCAGCCGAGTTGCGCCGGCCTCGTCGAGCGCCAGCGTGGCCTCGTCCATGTAGAGCTTGCGGTTGATCTCGACCTGGATGCTGTGCCGGTTCGCCGCCGGGTTGCCGTGGCGGCGCACCAGCTCCACGCCCTTGTACGGGTGGTTGTAGTCCACGCTGTAGCCGCGCGCGCGCAGGTGCGCGCACAGCCGCTGCGACAGCGCCGGGTCGGCCGTGCTGCCGTCGCGGTCGCCGATCACGAAGTCGGCGTGCGCCAGCCCCGGGAAGTCGGTGGCGTGGCTGCCCGCAATGGCTGGCATCGAGTGGCAGTTGATGTGGATGCTGTAGCCGTGCCGCGCATGCGCCTCGTCGATGGCCTGCGCCACCGCCGCGTGGTACGGCCGCCAGCACTGGTCGATGCGCTGGCGGACCTCGGCCACCGTGAGCGGCCGGTCGTAGATCGGCAGGCCTTCGTCGGTGAGCTTCCAGATCAGGCCCTTGCCCAGGCGCACCTTGGACAGCACGCGCGGGTCGGTCGACACCGGCTCGGTCCACGGGCCGTCGAGCATGGTGGTGTCGACCTCGGTCATGTCGCGGTTGGCGTCGAGATAGCTGCGCGGAAAGTGCGCCTCGATCCAGGCGGCGCCCCTGTCGCTCGCGAAGGCGTAGAGCTTCTCGACGTGGGTGTCCTCGGCCCGGCGCAGCGTGGCGAGGTCGCACACGGGCCGGAAGTCCTCGGGGTAGACGGTGCCGCTGTGCGGCGAGTCCAGCACCAGCGGGGTGTGCCCGGCGACGCTCGTCACCTGGGCGCGGGTTTGAATCAGTTTCAGAACTGGATGCATAGGCAGGGTCGGTCAGTCCAGTCGGATGCGCGCGAAGGCGGCCACCTTCTTCATCTTCTCGATCTCGCTCGCGATCTGCTTCGTGAACTCCGCCGGCGTGGTGCCCGAGGCGTACAGCCCCTGCAGCGCGAGGCGCTCGCGCACCGCGGGGTCCTTCAGCGCGGTGGCCACGGCCTGCTGCATGCGCAGCACCAACTCGGGCGGCGTGCCGGCGGGCGCGATCATGCCGAACCACGACGGGTCGTTGCTGGCCGCCTGGCCCAGTTCGCCGTAGGTCGGCACGTCGGGCAGCACGTCGAGGCGGCCACTCCAGGACACGGCCAGCGCCTTCAGCTTGCCGGCCTTCACGTGCGGCAGCGACGAGGCTACCTGGTCGAAGTACACCGGCACCTGGCCCGCGAGCACGTCGTTGATGGCCGGGCCCGCACCGCGGTAGGGGATGTGCACCATCGAGGTTCCGGTGCTGCTCTTGAACAGCTCGCCCCACATGTGGCCGATGGTGCCGTTGCCCGGCGACGCGTACGACACCTTGCCGGGGTTGGCCTTCAGGTACTTCACGAGTTCCGCGAAGCTGCCGACCGGCAGCACGGCCGGGTTGATGACGATCACGCCCGGCGCCTTCACCAGCTCGGTCACGGCGGCGAAGCCCTTGATCGGGTCGTAGGGCAGCTTCTGGTAGACGGCCGGGTTCACGCCGTGCGTGGAGAGCGTGGCCACGCCGAAGGTCAGGCCGTCGGGTGCGGCGCGTGCCAGCTCGGCCATGCCGATCGAGCCGCCCGCGCCGGCGCGGTTGTCGATCACCACGGGCTGCTGGAGGATCTTGGCCAGGGGCTCGGAGAGCACGCGGGCCGTGATGTCGGTGGCGCCACCGGGCGGGAAAGGCACGACCAGGCGGATCGGCTTGCCTTGGGCAAAGGATATTCCTGGGGCGAAAGAAGCGGCGGCCAGGATGGAGAGGAGATGACGACGTTGCATGAGGGTTCTTCCAATGGAACGATGAGTGAATGTGCAAAGCTGCAGCTCACCTGAAGCAAAGGATATACCCGATATCATTCCAATCTGGAATGACTTGATGGGCTCCCCCATGCCGCTGCGACGCCTCAACCCGCCCCTGAACCTGCTGCGCGCCTTCTCCACCGTGGTGCGCTTCGGCGGCGTGTCGCGTGCGGCCGAGGCGCTGCACCTCACGCAGGGCGCGGTGAGCAAGCAGGTGCAGGAGCTCGAGCGCTGGATCGGCGCGCCGCTGTTCGAGCGCAGCCGCAAGCGCCTGGCGCTCACGCCGGCCGGCGAGCGCTACGAAAAGGCGGTGCGCGCCCTGCTGGCGCAGCTGGAGGCGGCCACGCTGGAACTCATCACGAGCGGCGACGGCGGCGGCGCGCTGCACCTGTCGACGCTGCCCACCTTCGGCGCCAAGTGGCTGATTCCACGCCTGCCCGACTTCCAGCAGCGGCACCCGCAGATCACGCTGCATTTCGTGCCCTTCGTGCACGGCTACGACTTCGAGCGGCCCGAGCTCGACTGCGCCATTTTGTTCGGCGACGGCCACTGGCCCGGCGCGCGCTCGCACTACCTCGCGGGGCAGGACGTGGCGCTGATCGCGCCGCGCGCCGCGCAGGCCGAGGCCCCCATCCGCACGCCGCAGGATGTGGCGCGCTGCACCCTGCTGCGGCATGTGAGCGTGCCGCAGTCGTGGCTGCACTGGAGCGAGGCGCACGGCGTGCGCGGGCTCGACCCGCTGGCCGGCCTGCAGTTCGACCAGTTCCAGACCATGATCCGCGCCGTCATGGCCGGCATGGGCGTGGCGCTGGTGCCGCGCTGCCTGGTGCAGGACGAAATCACGTCGGGGCTGGTGGAAGAGCCGCTGCCCAATGGCGGCTACCGGGGCAGCGAGGGCTACTGGTTCTGCTACCCCGAGGGGCGCGGCCAGCTGGCCACGCTGGACCATTTCCGCAACTGGCTGCTGGCCGAGGTCGATCGCAGCGGGGAAGCGATGGCGCTGCCGCTGGCTGCGCCGGCCTGAGCTGCTACTCGGGCTTCGCGCCCGACGCCTTCACCGCCGCACCCCAGAGCCCGATCTCGCTCGCCACGAAGCGGTCGAACTCGGCGCCGGTCGTCGGTGCCGGCTCGGAGCCCCGGTCGCGGATGAAGCGCGCCATCTGCTCGCTCTTCAGGATGTCGGTCACTTCGTGGTTCAGCCGCGCCACGATCTCGGGCGGCGTGCCGCGCGGGGCCATCAGGCCGAGCCAGCCCACGGCTTCGAAGTTTTTCGTGCCCGCCACGCCGGTCTCGCGCACGGCAGGCACGTCGGGCAGTTGCGACGAGCGCGTGGCCGACGTCACCGCCAGCGGCACCGCCCTGCCCGACTTGATGTGCGGCAGTGCGGCCGTCACCGAGTCGACCATCAGCGGCACCTGGTTGCCCAGGAAATCCGCCTGCGCCGGCCCGCTGCCGCGGTACGGAATGTGCGTGATGAACACATGCGCCGCCGACTTGTACATCTCGCCCGACAGGTGCTGCGTGCCGCCGATGCCGGCGCTCGCGTAGCTCAGCTTGCCGGGCTCGGCCTTGGCGCGCGCCGTGAGGTCGGCCAGCGTGCGGATGCCGCTTTCGGGCGTGGCCAGGAACACCAGCGGCACCTTCGCAATCAGCGAGATGCCGACCAAGTCCTTGCGCGGATCGAAGCCCGGCTTGGCATAGAGCGTCTGGTTCACCGCCATCGCACTGCCGGCCACCACGAGCGTGTAGCCGTCGGGCGGCGCGCGCACCACGAACTCGGTGCCGATGTTGCTGCCCGCGCCCGCCTTGTTGTCGACGATCACGGGCTGGCCCAGTCGCTTGCCGAGCTGTTCGGCGAGCGCGCGGGCAAAGATGTCGGTGGCCTGCCCGGGTGGGAAAGGCACGACCAGCTTGACGGGCTTGTCAGGCCACGCGGCGGCCTGGGCCAAGCCCGCGCCGCCCAGCAGCATCGCTGCTGCGGCCAGCGCGGTGGTGAGGTGTCTGCGCTGCATGCGTCGTCAGGCCGCGTCGGGCGCCGAGAGGTGCTTGCCCACGATGCCCGCGAGTTCGAACATCGTCACCTGGTCCTTGCCGAACACGGGCTTGAGCTTGGCGTCGGCATTGATCGCGCGCTTGTTGGTCGCGTCCTGCAGGCCGTTGGCCTTGATGTAGTCCCACAGCTTCTTGATGACTTCGGTGCGCGCCACCGGTTCGGCGCCGATCACCGCGGCCAGCGAGTCGCTCGGCTTGAGGCCCGCACCCGGCTTGCGCGGCTTGGCCACCTTCTTCTCGGCTGGTGCCTTCTTGGCGGCGGGCGTCTTCTTCGCCGCGACCTTCTTGGCCGCCGCGGTTTTCGCGGCCGGCTTGCCGAAGGTCTTGCGCGGCGGGAACTTGCTGCCGCCTTCGCGCGGTGCGAATTCGAAGGTCACCTTGCCCTCGTCCTTGTTCCAGGTCAGGAAGGCCTTGAAGGCGCGGCGCGTGCGCATCGACACGAACTTGTCGAGCAGGTCGGTCTTGCCGGTGGCGAGCAGCTTCTCCACCTGGTCGCGCTCGACCGGTTGCTGCAGGATGATCTTGCCGGTCTTGAAGGTGCAGCTCGGGGTCGGCTGATCGTTCGTGGGCACCGACTTCTCGCAGACGTAGTTGCTGCCGTGATCGAACACCGGCGCGCCGCACACGGGGCATGGGCCCACGGTGTCCTGCGCGCTGAAGTCGACGATCTCGCCGCTCTCGGCGTTCTTGTCGTCGCCGAAGTCGAACTCCAGCTTCCAGTTCTTCGCTTCTTCCTCGTCGTACTTGAGGATGATCTCGGCCGTGAAGGGCCAGCCCGCCTTGGAGCGGAAGCCGTCGAGCGGACCGATGTGCTTGTCGCGCACCAACGCCTCGGCCTCGACCACCTCGAAGGTGCGCCCGGCCGGCGACTTGCCGAACGAGAAGCCGCAGGCATCCTCGCCCGTGCCGCTCTTGCCGGTGCAGCCGTAGCGGCGGTAGTTTTCCTTCACCACGCCGCCGCAGTTCGGGCAGGGCGTGGCGAGCGTGGCGTAGTCGCCGGGCACGGTGTCGCGGTCGTACTCCTTGGCCTTCTTGACGATGTGCTCCGTCATCTCGGCGATCTCGCGCATGAAGGCGTCGCGGCTCAGGGCGCCCTTCTCCATCTGCGCGAGCTTGTATTCCCACTCGCCCGTGAGCTCGGCCTTGGAGAGTTCTTCCACGCCCAGGCCGCGCAGCAGCGTCATGAGCTGGAAGGCCTTGGCGGTCGGGATCAGCTCGCGGCCTTCGCGCAGCATGTACTTCTCGGCGATCAGCCCTTCGATGGTGGCCGCGCGCGTGGCTGGCGTGCCCAGGCCCTTCTCCTGCATGGCCTCGCGCAGCTCGTCGTCGTCGATGGTCTTGCCGGCGCCTTCCATGGCGCCCAGCAGCGTGGCTTCCGAATAGCGGGCCGGCGGACGCGTCTTCAGGCCCTTGAGGTCGGCCGACTCGGTGTTGACGATCTCGCCCGGCTTCACCGGCACGAGGCGCTTGCCGTCCTTGTCGTCTTCCTTCTCGTCGTCCTGGGCTTCCTTGCCGTAGATGGCGAGCCAGCCCGGCTTGACCAGCACCTTGCCGTCGGTGCGGAAGGGGTACTTCTTGCCGCCCTGCTCCACCGTGCTGATGCGCGTGGTCACCTGGTGTTCGGCGCTCGGGAAGAACACCGACAGGAAGCGGCGCACCACGAAGTCGTACAGCTTCTGCTCGGCTTCGCTCAGGCCGCTCGGGGCCTGCAGCGTCGGGATGATGGCGAAGTGATCCGACACCTTGGCGTTGTCGAAGATGCGCTTGTTGGGCTTGACGTAGTTGCCGTCGACCGCCTGCTGCGCGAACGGCGCCAGGTGCTTCATGCCGCTGCCGGCGAGCATCTCCATGGTCTGCTTGACCACCGGCAGATAGTCTTCCGGCAGCGCGCGCGAGTCGGTACGCGGGTAGGTCAGCGCCTTGTGGCGTTCGTACAGGCTCTGCGCCAGCGCGAGCGTGGTCTTGGCGCTGAAGCCGAAACGGCCGTTGGCCTCGCGCTGCAGCGAGGTCAGGTCGAACAGCGCGGGCGAGGCCTGCGTGGTGGGCTTGCTTTCTTCGGTGACCGTGGCGGGCTTGCCGCGCGAGGCGTCGGCGATGGCGCGGGCTTCCTGCTCACTCCACACGCGGTCGGCGCGTTGCTCGGCATCGGGCTCGCCGTTGGCCAGCAGCGGCGCGTTGGCCTTCTTCCAGTCGGGGTTGAACCACTTGCCCGGGTACTGGCCGGCCTCGGCCGCAAAGCTGCCATGCACTTCCCAGTAGTTGCGCGAGACGAACTTGCGGATCTGCTCCTCGCGCTCCACCACCACCGACAGCGTCGGCGTCTGCACGCGGCCCACGGTCGTGAGGAAGAAGCCGCCGTCGCGCGAATTGAACGCGGTCATGGCGCGCGTGCCGTTGATGCCCACCAGCCAGTCGGCCTCGGAGCGCGAGCGCGCGGCGTCGGCCAGGCCCTGCATCTGCTTCTCGGTGCGCAGCTGGTCGAAGCCGTCGCGAATGGCTTGCGGCGTCATCGACTGCAGCCACAGGCGCTTCACCGGCTTGCCCAACGGGCTCTTGCCGCCTGCGTACTGCTCGATGAGGCGGAAGATCAGTTCGCCCTCGCGGCCCGCGTCGCAGGCGTTGATGAGCTGCGTCACGTCCTTGCGCTTGGCCTGCTTGACCACGGCGTTCAGGCGCGTCTTCGTCTTGTCGACCGGCTTGAGGTCGAAGTGCGGCGGAATCACCGGCAGGTTGGCGAAGCTCCACTTGCCGCGCTTCACGTCGAATTCTTCCGGCGCCTGGATTTCGACCAGGTGGCCCACGGCACTGGTCACGACGTAGGTGTCGTTCTCGAAATGCTCGTCATGTTTGTCGAACTTGCCGGCCACCGGCGTGAGCGCCCGGACGATGTCCTGGGCCACCGACGGCTTTTCTGCGATTACCAAAGTTTTTGTCATCTGAGGGCTCTCTATACTCTGCGGCTTCCCGCGTGCACACGCGCGCACACGCATGTGTGCATATTCAACCTAACAGACTTCGGCGATGCCTTCCAAATCCCCACTTTCCGGCGGCCGCCGCATTCAGACGCGCCGCTCCGATGTCCACGGCAACGGCGTGTTCGCCGTGCAGGACCTGGCGGAAGGCGAAACGCTGATCGAATACAAGGGCCAGGTCATCAGCTGGAAGGAGGCGCTGCGCCGCCATCCGCACGACCCTGCGCAGCCCAACCACACCTTCTACTTCCACATCGACGACGGTCGTGTGATCGACGGCAATGTCGAAGGCAACGCTGCGCGCTGGATCAATCACTCGTGCGAGCCGAACTGCGAGGCCGACGAAGTCGATGGGCGCGTTTATATCAAGGCCCTGAGAAACATCGCCGCCGGTGAGGAACTCAACTACGACTACGGCCTGGTCATCGACGAGCCGTACACCGAGAAGCTGCTGTCCGAGTTCCCGTGCTGGTGCGGCTCCGAGCAGTGCCGCGGCACGCTGCTGACGCCGAAGGACGAGGACGAGGAAAAGGACAAGAAGAAAAAGAAGAAGGCCAAGAAAAAAGCCGAGAAGAAGAAGGCCGAGGCCAAGGAAGCGAAGAAGGCTGAAAAGAAAGCCGAGAAGAAAAAAGCGGACAAGAAGGCCGACAAGAAAAAGGCCGA
This sequence comes from Variovorax sp. YR752, assembly GCF_943372545.1. Lineage (NCBI taxonomy): Bacteria > Pseudomonadati > Pseudomonadota > Betaproteobacteria > Burkholderiales > Comamonadaceae > Variovorax > Variovorax sp. YR752. The sequence goes on from NZ_CALRZC010000061.1 coordinate 30,662, forward strand.
CGGCAAGAAGAAATCCGAGAAGTCCAGCAAGGACGACACGCCGTCCGCCGCCGGAGACTGACCATGGGCACGCCGGCCTCCGCCTGGTTCGAAGACCGGATCGCCGCGGCGGTCGCGCCGCTGCTGCCCGGCTTCGCAGTCGAGGCCGTCGCCGAAATCGATTCCACCAACACCGAGCTGATGCGCCGTGCGCGCGCCGGCCGCACCGACCCCGTGCTGCTCGTGGCCGAGCGCCAGACGGCCGGGCGCGGTCGCCTCGGCCGCCCCTGGCAGAGCGCGCAGCAGCCCGAGGCGCCCGCCTCCCTCACCTTTTCGCTCGGCATGCCGCTGGCGCCGGCCGACTGGTCGGGCCTGTCGCTGGCCGTGGGCGTGACCGTGGCCGAAAGCCTCGACCCGACGGGCGCGCACCAGGTCGGCCTCAAGTGGCCCAACGACATCTGGGTGAACGACCGCAAGCTGGTCGGCATCCTCATCGAAACCGCGATGCCGCAGACCGCGCGCCCCGATGCGGCGCGCTACCTCGTGGTCGGCATCGGCATCAACATCGGCCCGCGCGAAGGCGACGGCATGCGCACGCCGCCGGCCTGGTTGCGCCAGTGGCAGCCCGACGCGTCCGCGCCCGAGGTGCTGCAGGCGCTGGCCGAGCCGCTGGTGCGCAGCGTGCTGGCCTTCGAGGCGAACGGCTTCGGGCCCTTTGCCGAACGCTTTGCGGCGCGCGACGTGCTGCGCGGGCGCGAGGTGACGCTCAGCGACGGCACCGCCGGCCTGTGCGAAGGCGTGGCCTGGGGCGGCGAGCTGCAGGTGCGCACCGACGCCGGCCTGCAACTCATCTCGAGCGACGAAGTGAGCGTGCGCCCGCGCGGCATGTCTTTCTGAGCGAGGGCATGAAGCTGCGCCTGGTCCTCATCGCCCTGCTCGCGGCCAACGCGGGCTATTGGCTGTGGACGCGCGGTGACCTGGCCGGCTTCGGGCTGGCACCCGCGGCGCTCGACGAGCGCGAGCCGCAGCGCGTGGCGCGGCAGATCCACCCCGAGTGGTTGCAGATCCGCAAGGAAGCCAAGCCTTCGGGCACGCCCGCGCCTTGAGCTGATCAGGCGGCCGCAGCGCGCGCGAACATGCGTCGCGCCTTGGCCAAGGCGGCCTGCAGTTTCTCTTCCGACGGCGGCTCGTGCGAGCTCGAACTCAGGCCGAACTTCTTGCCCGCGATTTCCTGCACCGCGACCAGGATGCTGCCCAGCACGACCGGATCGGTCTCGGTGTCGAGCGCCTGCCGCAAAGGCTCGAGCGCCTTGGGCGCGGCGCTGCGGCGGCTCAACACGATCTGCATCAGCGCGCTCGCGGCCCATTGCCGGTTCGCGGCGGCGGCATCGTGCGTGAGCAGCGGCACCACCTTGGCGATGTCGGTCGTGCCGCCGAGCCAGCCGATCACCCACAGGCCCTTGCAGCGCAGCTCGTCGTGCGGCGACGCGAGCGCGGCGCGCGCCAGAGTTGCGGTCTCTTTCAGCCGGCGGCCCTTGCGGTACTTGAAGGCGCCGAGCATCTGCAGCACCGTGGCCTGCATGGCCGGGTCGGGCTCTTGCTCGAACTGCGTGAGCAGATGGTCCTCGGCTTCGTCGCCACGCTCGCCGAACTTGCGACAGAGCCAGTCGTAGAGCTCGCTGTCCATGCCCGTGTCGTGCAGCAGCGCGTAGTGGAAGGCGAGCGCTTCGGGCGATTGCAGCTCGAGCAGGTCGGCGCCGAAGTCGAACATGTCCGACACGTCGGTGTCGATGCGAATCTCTGCGAAGCGCTGGCGCAGCGCGTCGAGCGTGGGGGGCGAACTCATTCCGAAGGGGCCTCCTCGAAGCGCACGGTAAAAAGCGCGCCCGGCGGATGCTTGCCGGGGTGTGCGTCTTCCAGTTTCACCCGCGCGCGGTGTTGGTTGGCGATCTCGCGCACGATCGGCAGGCCCAGCCCGGAGCCGTCGGCCTCGTTGCCGAGCACGCGGTAGAAGGGCTCGAACACCAGCTCGCGGTCGGCCTCGGCGATGCCGGGGCCGTTGTCTTCCACTTGCACGAGCTGCACATGGCCGAAGGGGTCGGCCAGCACGCGGGCGGTGATCACACCGGGGCGCTCGGGTGTCGAGGGCGTGTAGTTGAGCGCGTTGTCGACCAGGTTGCGCACCAGCTCTTTCAGCAGCGTCGGGTTGCCGTCGACCATCACGCCGGGCGCGCCGGCCTGGGCGCCGTCGTAGCCCAGGTCGATGCGCTTCTCGATCGCGCGCGGCACGGCCTCGCGCACCACCTCGATGGTCAGCCGTGCGAGGTCGCAGGGCTGGCAGTGCGTCATCGCGCTGGTGCCCTCGGCGCGCGCCAGCGACAGCAGCTGGTTCACCGTGTGCGTGGCGCGCACGCTGGCGCGGCCGATCTGCTTGAGCGACTGCTTCAGCTCGTCGGCGTTGGCGCCCTCGCGCTGCGCCAGGTCGGCCTGCATGCGCAGGCCCGCGAGCGGCGTCTTCAGCTGGTGGGCGGCGTCGGCCAGGAAGCGCTTCTGCGTGAAGATGGAGTCGTTGAGCTTGTCGAGCAGCTCGTTCACCGACGACACCAGCGGCACCACTTCGAGCGGCACCGAGGACTCGTCGAGTGGGCTCAGGTCGCCGGGGCGGCGCTCGCGGATGCGCGCCTCGACCACCGACAGCGGCTTGATGCCGCGCACCAGCGCCAGCCAGATCAGCAGCACCGCCAGCGGCAGGATCGCGAACTGCGGCAGCAGCACGCCCTTGATGATCTCGGTGGCGAGCACCGCCTGCTTCTCGCGCGTCTCGGCCAGTTGCAGCAGCGAGGGCGGCACGTCGTCGCTGCCGCTGGGAATCCACAGCGAGGCCACGCGCACCGGTTGGCCATGCACCGTGCTGTTGTGCAGCAGGACCACGTTGGTGCCGGGCGGGTCGTCCACGTTGGGCTGCGGCAGGTCGCGCTCGCCGTGCAGCAGCGTGCCGTGGCCGTCGAGCAGCTGGTAGTAGATGTGGCCGGCGTCGTCGGCGCGCAGGATTTCGCGCGCGGACTGCGACAGCACGAAGTGCGTCTGCCCCTGCTTCACCGTGACCAGCTCGGCCAGCACCTTGACGTTGTGCTCCAGCGCGCGGTCGTACGGCGCGTTGGCGATGCCCTGCGCCACCAGCCACGTCACGCCGATGCTCACCGGCACGAGCAGCAGCAGCGGCGTGAGCATCCAGTCGAGGATTTCGCCGAACAGGGAGCGCTGGGCGCGCTGGAAGAGCTTCAAGGGAGTTCCTGGCAAGGCGAAAGAACGCTGGCGAGCGTGAACTAGTGCTGCGATTCGCAGCTGTGTCGTTTCATTGACGAGGTGTGACTGGTTGTAGCCTTGGCGTGCAGTTTCTGCAATTCAAAAACATCAGGGAGAAATCATGAAGCAAAAGACCGTGGGCGGCTGCCCCAAGCCGCTCTGGATGGCCGCGACCGTGTTGGCCGCCAGCGTGGGTGTGACCGCATGCGGCGGGGGTGGTGGCGGGGGTGGCGGTGGCATGCCGATGCTGCCGATCGCACCGGTTCCGGCGCCTGCACCGGCACCCGAGCCTTCGCCAGCGCCCACGCCCGCACCGGCCGAGAACCGCGCCGCCGTGCCGGGCTCCGAGCCGTCGCCCTCGCTGAGCGCGCCGCAGCCCGGCTCCACCGCCGCGGTGGGCAACGACAGCGAAGGCATCTATGCCGGCGTGCGAGGCATCGCCTTCGTCGGCACCAACGGTTTGTTGGCAGGCAGCTTCCTCGGGACCACGATGTGGGGTTCGCTGAAGGTCACGGGGCTCGACTGGTCCTTCAACCCGGACACCGAGTTGTATGTCCCGCCCAACGCGTATCCGGTGACCGGCTCGGGCACCTTCACGCCGAAGAAGTCGGTGAATGGCACCTACGCCTACGACAACGGCAGGCCGTCCGATATCGGCCCGCTGGCCTACACCATCGAGAACGCGCTGGCGGTGTCGCAGGCGAGCATGACCGGCAAGTGGTCCAACGTCGACAGCAGCCCGAGCCTCGGCGTGACGGTGCAGGTCGACGGCCAGGGTGCGTTCACCGGCACCACGAGCGGCGTGCAGATCGGCCAGTGCACGCTCTCGGGCACCGTCGCCCTGGCGCAGCCCGGCTCCGCCAAGAACATGTACGGCCTCACGCTGAAGGCCGTGAACGCCGCCACGGCCAGCGCGGACGACTGCAAGCTCACCCCCGCCGCCACCGGCAGCTATGCCGGGCCGGCCCTCATCGGGCTGGTGCCGGCGGGCGTGTACGACAGCAACGGCTACTTCCGCAGCCTCATGTTCCTGGTCCGCTCGAACACCGGCGCCACGCTGCTCGTCAACCTGCGCAAGCAGCCCTGACGGCGTTCTGCGCGGGCGGGGCACGCTCAACCGGGAATCTTCTCGAGGCAGTAGCCCAGCCCGCGCACCGTCGCGATGCGCACCGGTCCTTTTTCGATCTTCTTGCGCAGGCGGTGGATGTAGACCTCGATGGCGTTGATGCTCACCTCTTCGCCCCATTCGCACAGCCGGTCCACCAGCTGGTCCTTGCTGACCAGCCGGCCGGCGCGCTGCAACAGCACTTCGAGCAGGCCCAGTTCGCGCGCCGACAGCTCGATCATCTTGCCGTCGATGGTCGCCACCCGGCCGGCCTGGTCGTAGACCAGCGGGCCGTGGCGGATCGCGTTGCTGGTGGCGCCCATGCCGCGCCGCGTGAGGGCGCGCACACGCGCCTCGAGCTCCTGCAGGCTGAAGGGCTTGGCCATGTAGTCGTCGGCGCCGTGGTCCAGGCCCTTCACGCGTTCTTCGACGCTGTCGGCCGCCGTGAGCACCAGCACGGGCAGCTGCGAACCGCGCGCGCGCAGGCGCTTGAGGATCTCGATGCCGTGCAGGCTGGGCAGCCCGAGGTCGAGGATCAGCAGGTCGAATTCGCTGTGGGTCATGAGCGCGGTGTCGGCCTGCGAGCCGTTGGCCACATGATCGACCGCCGCGCCCGAGGTGCGCAGGCTGCGCAGCAAGGCATCGGCCAGCACCTGGTCGTCTTCGGCAATCAGTATCCGCATGTGCGCCACCTCCGGCTTCTCAGTCAGTGTCGGCGCCCCTCGGCGCTCGTTGTCCCATGACGCGCAGTCTAGCCCGCTGTGTAGGCCTCGAGTCCGATGGTTACCACGGTGGCAATCTCGTCGCCCACGCTGGCGCGGAACTCGCGCTCGGCCTGCGTGACGGCGCGGCGGAAGGCGTCGAGCCAGGCCAGCCCGTCGGCCGTGAACAGCACGCGCCGCGCGCGCGCATCGAGCGGATCGGGCCCGCGCGTGACCAGCCCCCAGGCCTCGCACTGGTCGACCAGCGTGCCCATGGCCTGTTTGGTCATGCCGGCGCGCTCGGCCAGCTCGGTCAGGCGCGAGCCCTCGCGCGCCAGGTGCCGCGTGATGTGGATGTGCGCCGCGCTCACCTGGGCGCGCGCCGCGAGGTTCGACAGCGCCAGCGGCACCTCGATGTCGTGCGCCATCAGCGCCAGCACGCGCTCGTCGAAACGGCGCATGGCGTGGCCCAGCAGGCGGCCCAGGTGGGTCTGCCGCCAGGCGTCGGGATCGGTGGGAAAGGCGGGGCCGGACATGGCGTCAGATGGTAAGGCAAACTGACTTTAAAGTGGGTTTGCAAAGCGTAATGAGCCCCTACACTACTGTTCAAGCATCCAGCCTGTGGTTAAAAGCAGATGGATGAAACCCGACACAAACCGTTGATATTCAAGGAGATTTCCACATGGACGCAGTCGTCAAGGGCGCAAGCATCTCGGTCGCCAACAGTGAAAAGGCCAAGGCCCTCCAGGCCGCGCTGGCCCAGATCGAAAAGCAATTCGGCAAGGGCACGATCATGCGGCTCGGCGAAGGCGAGGCGCTCGAAGACATCCAGGTGGTCTCCACCGGCTCGCTGGGCCTGGACATCGCCCTGGGCGTCGGCGGCCTGCCACGCGGCCGCGTCATCGAAATCTACGGCCCTGAGTCGTCGGGCAAGACCACGCTCACGCTGCAGGTCATCGCCGAAATGCAGAAGCAGGCCGGCACCTGCGCTTTTGTCGACGCCGAGCACGCGCTCGACGTGCAGTACGCCCAGAAGCTCGGCGTGAACCTGTCCGACCTGCTGATCAGCCAGCCCGACACCGGCGAGCAAGCGCTCGAAATCGTCGATTCGCTGGTGCGCTCGGGCGCTGTCGACCTGATCGTCATCGACTCGGTGGCCGCACTCACGCCGAAGGCCGAAATCGAAGGCGAAATGGGCGACTCGCTGCCCGGCCTGCAGGCCCGCCTGATGAGCCAGGCGCTGCGCAAGCTCACGGCCACGATCAAGAAGACCAACTGCATGGTCATCTTCATCAACCAGATCCGCATGAAGATCGGCGTGATGTTCGGCTCGCCCGAAACCACCACCGGCGGCAACGCGCTGAA
>NZ_CALRZC010000062.1:0-36746 GCF_943372545.1 Variovorax sp. YR752
CATGAAGCACCCCGACTTCTCGCTGAAGAACCCCAACCGCGCGCGCAGCGTGATCTTCAGCTACTGCAGCGGCAACCCCGGCGCCTTCCACCGCGCCGACGCGGCCGGCTATGTGTTCTGGAGCGACCGCGTGATCGAGCTCGACGCCATCAACCCCCAGGTGGCCGCCCGCCTCGCGCGCGCGCTCGACCGCTGGAGCAAGCTGGCCGAGCCGTACCGCAGCGCCGCACGCGAAGCCATTGCCCGCGTGGCTGCCAAGCCCGACCTGAGCAAGGACACCCACGAAGTCGTCACCCGCGCCCTTGCCGGTAATTGAGCTCTCCCCCAGGCTTCGCGCACTTCGTGTCGCTTCTCCAACCCCCTCACCGGGGGCAACACCAGCGGCCCGGCAAAGCCGGTTCCGCGGTGTTCCACGAACAGACCCTCTCATTTGGATAGGACAGATCCCATGGCTCAACAAAAAATCTCCTTCACCCGCTACCTCGTCGAACAGCAACGCGCCGACGGCCTCATTCCCGGCCAGCTTCGCCTGTTGCTCGAAGTGGTCGCCCGCGCCTGCAAGAGCATCAGCCAGGCCGTCAACAAGGGCGCGCTGGGTGGCGTGCTCGGCACCGCCGAGAGCGAGAACGTGCAAGGCGAGATCCAGAAGAAGCTGGACATCATCGCCAACGAAGTGCTCATTGAAGCCAACGAATGGGGCGGCCACCTCGCGGCCATGGCCAGCGAAGAGATGGAAACCATCCACGTGGTGCCCAACCGCTACCCGCAGGGCGAATACCTGCTCATGTTCGACCCGCTCGACGGCAGCAGCAACATCGACGTCAACGTGAGCATCGGCACCATCTTCAGCGTACTGAAGAAGCCCGACGACACCCCCGGCGTGCAGGAAGCCGACTTTCTGCAGCCCGGCACCCAGCAAGTGGCCGCCGGCTACTGCATCTACGGCCCGCAGACCACCCTCGTGCTCACCGTGGGCAACGGCGTGGCCATGTTCACGCTCGACCGCGAGCAAGGCAGCTTCGTGCTCACGCAGGAAGACATCCAGATTCCGGCCGATACGAAAGAATTTGCCATCAACATGAGCAACATGCGCCACTGGGACGAGCCCGTGAAGCGCTACATCGACGAATGCCTGGCCGGCAAGGAAGGCCCGCGCGGCAAGGACTTCAACATGCGCTGGATTGCCAGCATGGTGGCCGACGTGCACCGCATCCTGATGCGCGGCGGCGTCTTCATGTACCCGTGGGACAAGCGCGAGCCCGAAAAGGCCGGCAAGCTGCGCCTGATGTACGAGGCCAACCCTATGAGCTGGCTCATCGAGCAGGCCGGCGGCGCCGCCACCAACGGCAAGCAGCGCATCCTCGACCTGAAGCCCACCAAACTGCACGAGCGCGTGAGCGTGATGTTGGGTTCGCGTCACGAAGTGGAGCGTTTGACGCAGTACCACGCCGAGAAGCCTTGATTTCTTGGCTATAATCTGAGGCTTCGCCGGTGTAGCTCAGTCGGTAGAGCAGCTCATTCGTAATGAGAAGGTCGGGTGTTCGATTCATCTCTCCGGCACCAAATCAAAAGCCCCGCTATTTTTTCGATAGCGGGGCTTTTTCTTTGATTGGTCCACGTCCCTTGGGCTTCTTCCAACTCGCGCTCGGTCCCCGTGGAACGACCCTCCGTGGGACCCATCGGCATCGGAGATGCGGAAACGGGATCGCCGGATAGGGGCTGTCAGCTAGCATCTCAAATTCAAAGAGGAGCGTGAGGCACCATGGCGTCCGACGACCGATTTAAGCAGGCACTCATCAGTACGCTGGCTAAGCGTGCTGCGAACCAATGTTCGAACCCAGATTGCGAGGCCATCACCAGTGGGCCTTCAGCCATAGCTCTTGAATCGATAAATGTTGGCGAGGCCGCTCACATCTACGGCGCAAACCCTGGATCTGCTCGTTACGACCCCGATATGACTTCTGCCGACAGAAGCTCGATATCGAATGCAATTTGGCTCTGTGGCAACTGCCACAAGTTGATTGATGACGACCCGATCCGCTATCCCGCAGGTCTCCTGTTCGAGTGGCAACGCGATCATGAATCGCGCATCGCAGAGCGAGTGGGCAAGGCCGGTGTTGCCGCCAGGCGGAGGTACGAGGCCCGCCACTTAGAGGAATTTGGGCGTCTTAGCTATCGCGCTGAGCGTCTAATTAGTGAAAAGGACAGCGCGTGGGAGTACCGACTTACATCCGAGGTGCTTCGCTTCGAGATGGCGCCCATCCTGCAACGCTGGGATGCCCTTCAAAAGGGGCTCTATATCAAGCCCATTGCGCGGATCGGGCGGGACGACTTTATTCCGTGGTTCTTGTCTCGAATTGCTGAAGTCAAGGCGATTGCGGGCGCCTTAACATCCCTGATAAACGACGAGTTTTCTCGAGCTTGGGGCGAGCCTGGTTTGCCCGGAAGCGATGTAGAAATCGTTGCCACTTCCCGCCTTTTCGCTGAAATTTGTCAGAGTGCGCTGACATGGGAGGAGACCGTTCGTTTTGTAGCGCCAGATGATCTTTTTGAAGAATTACTCTCGCTGTTCACGGGGACGGCCGGACGAATGGTCGATCAGGCCAAAAGACTTCCGGAGTTCCTATCGAACACCGTTGCAGATGACAATGCGTCCGGCCGCTACGAACTCAACCTAGTCTTCTCTCTTTCCGACGGCTGGGAGGATCGGATGGACGCTGCTATGGCACGGGTCAGAACGAAACTGCTTGGCAGCCTTTGAGGACTAAATGCTCGATAGGCAACAAGTGCCGACACAAAGAGACTTCCGTTGAGCCAGCGGAGTCAAACAAGGTTGTGTCATTGCGATTCGCCCCTGGTTGCGAACTGCTCAAACAACCGTGCCGCATCCCTGGCCAGGTCTGCTGCAATCCACATAATCTTGTCTCGATGCGACGCGCCAATCGCCTCGAACCACTCGCCCTCGTCCCCATAACAGCAACTCAGCAAAGACTGCAGCTGGGTCAGCTTGTTCTCTAGGATGTCTGACGCGTCCGGCTGGTGGACCACGTCGTGGGATGCAGGCGCGTTTCGCCCGGCGATAATTCGATCAGCCATTTGATGTGCTCGCTTTCCAAAGTCAGTGCACGTTGCTTGGTCAGACGGTCAGGGTGTTAGCGCACCCTGGCCGTCGCCTTTTGTGCCTCACATCGACATCGCTGCGGTGTGCATCGATGTCCCGCCGTGAGGCGCGGCGGTCGTTCAAATGTAGGGAGAGAAGCGCGTCAGCGGAAGCCTCACACGGTGAACAAATGAGGACTCGCGTCGACTTTGTGGAACGTGCGATGTGCTCGTGATGAATTCAACGATGCCGACGTTTGAGCGGTGCTCTGCTTGACCTCACTCAACTCAGCGAACGTCATGCAGCTTGTGGTCTGAGCCCATCGCCTGGAGTGCTTCGAGCGAAAGACCGGCCTTCTCATGCGCGGTGACAACTGGCGTGTCGACCTTGCGCGTTTTTCCATTACTCATCTCGCGCGCCGACTGCGCAAGCAACGCATCGAAGTCCTGGCTTGCTTCGAAGGCAGCCAGTTCGGCGTCACTCATTGACTGTTTCTGCGGCATTACGCGACTTCCTCAAGGTTTCGCCAAAGATCCAATCAAGGTTCGCCTTGGCATGGATCAACAACAGGACAACTGCACTGGGCTTGGTGCGGTTGAAGCACCCCGCTCATATGTCACTGCTCTTGCGTGGTCAGCGCACCTTACGCGCTCCGCACAACTTCTGAACGAGATCCTCAGCTGCAAGCGGAATTGCTTTACGAGTCGATCAACAACCGACTCTGCGAACCATTCACTCGCTTCGCCCAGCCCCCGCCTCCCACGCCTCCACCCGCCGCACCAACACATCCCGCCGCGCCGCCACCTCCGCCAACAGGTACTGCCGCGCCTGCTCTTGTGCCACGTCGCTCGACAGAAACCACTGCTCGCGCTCGGCGCTGCCTTGCGGTGGCGGCGTGCCCCACCCTGCTTCGCCAGAAGCGCCCCGGAAGGCTTCAGTCATGGGCAGGCGGCCGTCGGTCTTGCCGATGTCCGACAGCGCATCGGGCGGGCCGTCGAGGGCGATGCGCACGTGCACGACGCTCTCGCCCTCGGTGCGGATCGATGCGCCCAGGCCGCCCTCGCGGTGCACGCGCCACAGCTCGGCCGCGGAGGCGTTGCGGACCCAGCTCTCCAAGGCGCGGACCAGGCTCTCGAGAATGATCTGTTGGTTCATGGGGAATATTTCACCCGGTTCTGCCGGGTGTCGGCAAGCAGCCACGGTGCGAATAGGCCAAAAGGCCGTTGTAACTTCTTGCCTTGGCGCCTGCGCTATATTTCTTGGCATGGAAAAGGCATCCGACATAGGCAAACCCACGGTTCCGATCGATCTGATCGGGCCGGAGCATTGGGCCCGTTCACGGCGCGGCCCTCGCCGTACGACGAAGGTGCTCTTCATCTTGATCGGCGGGCTCGCAGCAGCCACCGCAGTGGCCTACAGCTTCTTCGGCGCGGGGCGCTGAACACAAGCAAACAGACGAACAAGCCGCTCCCGTCTTCATTCTTCACCCACACACGCATCGCTCGCGCACCGCGAGCCTCACAAGGCAAAGCCCGCTGTCCGTTGATCCAACGGGCAGCGGGCTTTTCTCTTTCTGCGCATGCACGCGCATGTGCGCGTGGCGCTACTGCAGCCGCGAGCCACGCGGCAGGCGCTTGGCCAGCCACTCATGCACGTCCGCGCGGATGTTGCGGCCTTCGAGCAGGAAGTTCTCGAAGCGGCTCGGCACGTACGGCAGGTAGACCAGCGGCATGCCCGCTTCTTCGGGCGTGCGCGCGGCCTTGCGGTTGTTGCAGACGGCGCAGGCGCTCACGAGGTTGGTCCAGCTCCACGGGCCGCCGCGCGACTCGGGCATGACGTGTTCGCACTGCAGGTCGCGGTCGGCGAACACCTGTGCGCAGTACGCGCAGGTGTGGCGGTCGCGGCGCAGCAGCTTGGCCTTGGTCACGCCGGGCACGACGTCGAACAGGTTGATCTTCGACGCACCGCGCAGCGCGATGATGGGCGCGACGTCGATGCGCGACTGCACACCGCGCGCCACGTTGAAGCCGCCGCGCAGCGTGGCCAGCGGCAGCGCGCCGTCTTCCCAGGCGACGCTGCCGGTGGCGTAGTGCAACACCGCCTGCTCCAGCGAGATCCAGGCTTGCGGCGTGCCCTGAATGTCGAGTTGCAGGACGTGAGAGTGCATGATGAATCGCCTCCCTTCGCGGCGATGGTTGGTTGTGAACGGTTGGGGTGCACGAACGGAATCGAACCGTTGTCAGCGGGACCACAACCCGCGGCTCTGCCATTGAGCTACACGCACCATTGAAAAGAAGAAAAGAAAGAAAACGAGCGGCGCCGGCCTGCTACCACTCGCCCGACGCGCGCACGCGCTGGTCGAGGTCGAGGCTGTCGAGTGGCGCCTCGGTGCCGTCCGGCAATGCCGACGCGCGGTACGCGATGGCACGCGGCCCGAGCCCCACGCCGAAGCGCTGGGCCAGCGACCACACCATGTGCCTGCGCGGCAGCGGTGACGGGTGCACGGCGATCATCCGGATCGGTGTGTTGCGCTTGCGCATGAGGGCCTCCTTGGTGAGTGACAGAAAATTAAAAGCAACGACTTGAAAAATGTCCGGTGACGGGTTCCGGCGCCGCCCAATCTTTGCGGCCGGTTTCCGCGGGAGGGCCACGCGTTGGCATGGCCCGGTCCCGCTCGGGTGTGGTCCGTGGTCCGTGCGGCAGGAGTTGAACCTGCGACCCTCTGGTCCCAAACCAGATGCGCTACCAGGCTGCGCCACACACGGAAGAAAAACAAAAAAGCCTGCCGCGCTTCCATTTCGGTTGTGTCCTCACGCGACGGGCCGCGCGCTGGGCGCGGCCCCGTCAAACGTCGCTGCACAGGAGTGATCAACTCATGCACATCCCGCCAGACCGTCGACGCGGCAATTTCTGGCGGTGGGGTGAAGGCACACCCGAAATGGAAAGCGGCAAAACAAAAAGGCCCGGAACCTTGCGGTGTCCGGGCCTCTTTGCGAGAGAGCTTGAGAGATGCGCGCCTACGCGCGACCTCCACCCGGGGGCACCTGATGAGCCTCGAACTGACCACCCACGCGCAGACGGGCTGCGGCTTGGGTGGCGTACGCGGTGTTCAGATGCGAAGACAACGACAGGGGCGACGGCATGTCGAAACCATGGCAGAACCCGACGCGCACGAGCGGTCGGCCCGAGGCGGGTCGAATGCTGGTGAGAGTCAGTGCGGTGTTCACGATGGTTCCTGGTCAAAAATTGCCGCTGTCGGCTGTAAGGGGTTGGAAAAAAGGGACGGCTGGTGCCGTGAATTGGAGGCAACTGTAAAGAGTGTTTACGGCGACGTCAACAACCGGGACAATCTTTTCTTGTCTTGTTGTTGTTTTTGAACAGTGCCCCATACCACCGTCGCGCGCCGCCGCAATGCGCTTGTGCTGCATCGCCGCTTTCTCGAGGACGCCGTCGCGGCGGGCCTGCCCGCCAAGGGGCTCGACCAGGCCTTCGCACGCAAGATCGAAATCTCTCCGAGCATGTGGAGCCAGATCAAGAGTGCGCGGCCCATCGGCGACAAGCTCGCACGGCAGATCGAACGGCACTGCGACGTGGCCGCCGGTTGGCTCGACGAAGACAACACACCGCCTTCAGAAGCGCCGCCCGATGCGGCGGAAGAACGCTTCGTGGCCGCCGCGCGTGAGGCGTGGCGCCAGGCCAATGCGAAGGGAAAGCGGGAGCTCAGCGGCTGGCTGAAGAAGCACGCGCAGGAGAAGAAGGCGCTCGAGCCTGCCGACAGCCCTGCGCGAGCGCCCTAGCCTTTCTCAGGCCTTGCCGGTCGCCTCGGCAGCAGCCAACGCCGGCGCATCGCGCAGGATGGCCGCACGCATGTCGTCCGGCACGGCGATGGCGCGGTGGGTGTCGAGCGAGGTCGTCACCAGCACCTGCCGCACCTGCATGCGCAGCTCGCCCGTGGTGGGCTCGAAGCAGCGCAACGACAGCGTGATCGAGCGCGAGCCCAGTTGCGCGACCGAGAGGCCGAGCATCACGCGGTCGCCCATGCGGCTCACGGCGCGAAAGTCGGCGTCGAGCTTCACGGTCGGCAGGCCGACGCGGCGCTCGCCGATGAGTGCGTGGTAGCCCACGCCGAGCCCGTCGCTCACCCAGTCTTCGACCAGGCCGTTGAGCATCACGAAGTACTGCGGATAGAAAACGATGCCCGCCGGGTCGCAGTCAGAAAAGCGGATCAGGCGCGGGCGCTGGAACTCCACACCACCGCCCTCGCCGCTCATGCGCGAGCTTCCTCGCCCGCGCCGTCGCCGCGCATCACGTGCACGCGCAGCAGCCCGAGCTGGCTGTGCATCTGCTTGACGGTCTTCATGTCCAGGCCCGAGAACATCTCGAGGATCCACTGCTCGTGCTCGGTGGCCATGGCCTCGAAGGCGGTGCGGCCGGTGGGCGTGAGGCTCACGATCCAGGCGCGGCGGTCGTCGGGGCTGGGGGCGCGCGCCACCACGCCTTCGCGCTCGAGCTCGTCGGTCAGGCCGGTGACGTTGCCGCCGGTCACCATCAGGTAGCGCGAGAGCACGCGCATCTTCAGGCCGTCTTTGTAGCGGTACAGCTGCGCCATGTAGTCGAAGCGCGCCAGCGAGATGCCGAAGCGCTCGCGCAGACGGCGCCGGATCTCGGCCTCGATCTGCGTGGTGCTCGCGAGCATGCGCAGCCACAGCTTGAGCATGGCGTGGTCTTCATGGCCGGCGCGGCCTTCGTGGCCGAGTTCTTCGGCGTCGCTCAGCACGGCATGCGAGGCATCGTTGCGGTTCATGTGACTTCTCCTCCGGAAACGGAGATCGATTGGCCGGTGACCGACGCGGCGCCGTCGCCGCACAGCCAGCGCACGGCATCGGCCACTTCGGCGGGCTGCACGATGCGCTTCTGCGGGTTCACGCTGGAGAACTCGGCCAGCGCATCGGCTTCGCTGCGGCCGGTCTTGCCGACCACGTTGGCGACGCTGTTGCGCAGGATGTCGGTGTCGGTGTAGCCCGGGCACACGGCGTTCACGGTGATGCCCTTGCGCGCCACTTCGAGCGCCACCGAACGCGTGAGGCCGATCACGCCGTGCTTGGCGGCGGTGTAGGCCGACACGTAGGCGTAGCCCTTCTGCCCCGCGGTGCTGGCGATGTTGACGATGCGGCCCCAGCCGGCGTCGAGCATGTCGGGCAGCGCGGCCTGTGCGCACAGGAAGCTGCCGGTGAGGTTGACCGACAGCATGCGCTGCCACAGCTCGACCGAGGTCTTCAGGAACGGCGCGCTTTCGGCGGCGCCCGCGTTGTTGACCAGCACGGTCACCGCGCCGCGCTCGGCCCGCGCTTGCGCAAAGGCCGACTGCACAGCCTCTGGGTCGGCCACGTCGGCCGCCACCACGCCGTGGCCGCTGCCCGCGAGGGTCTCGGCCACGCGTTGCAGGGCCTGCGCGTCGCGGCCCAGCAGGGTCAGCTTGGCGCCCTGGGCGGCAAGGGTGCGGGCGATCTCTGCGCCGATGCCGCGAGCGGCGCCGGTGACGAGGGCATGACGGCCAGTGAGCGAATTTGTGTGCATACCTGAATGGTTTAGTTCTGAATCATTTTAGCCGTTTGCGCCCCGGCGTGGTGCTACCGCATGAAACGCCCGCCGTTGAGGTCCAGCGTCGCGCCGGTCATGAAGGCTGCGGCCGGCGAGGCCAGGTAGACGACGGCGGCGGCCACCTCGTCGGCCAGCCCGAAGCGGCCGAGCGGAATGCCGGCCTTCAGCGCCTGCTGCCGCTCGGGCGCCAGCGCAGCGAGCGCGGGGCTGTCGATGGCGGCGGGTGCCAGCGCGTTCACGGTCACGCCGTGCGGCGCCAGTTCCTGCGCAAAGGCTCGCGTCAGCGCCAGCAGGCCGGCCTTGCTGGCCGCGTAGTGCACGCCGGTGGCGCTGCTGACCTGCTGCCCCGCCAGCGAGGCCAGGTTGACGATGCGGCCCGCGCCGCGTGCGCGCATGTGCCTTCCGGCGATGCGGCAGCCGAAGAAGCTGCCGCGCAGGTTGATGGCAAGCACGTCGTCCCACTCGGCGGGCGTGATGTCCCACAGCGACGTGGTCGGCGTGCGAGCCGCGTTGTTCACGAGGATGTCGACGCCGCCGAAGTGCGCCACGGCCTGCGCGAAGCGGTCGTTGAAGGCCTGCTCGTCGCGCACGTCGAGCGGCAGCGCGAGGCCGTTCACCTCGGCGGCAACGGCCTGGGCGTTGACTTCGTCGATGTCGGCCAGCGCGACGCGCGCACCGGCCTGCGCCAGCCCGCGCGCGATGGCCGCGCCCAGCCCCTGCGCCGCGCCGGTCACGAAGGCCACGCGGCCTGCCAGCGGAAGCGCGGTGGCGTGCGTCATCAGGCCTTCGCGGGCCGACCGTCCCAGGTCTGCGGCCCCACGCCGCGCTCGCGCAGCTTGAACTTCTGCACCTTGCCGTTCTCGGTGCGCGGCAGGTCGAGCACGAGGTCGATGTAGCGCGGCACCGCGAAGTACGGCAGCCGGCCTTCGCAGAAGCGCGCCAGCTCGGCCGGGTCGATGACCGCGCCATCGCGTGCCACCAGCGCGGCCATCACCTCGTCTTCGGCCAGCTCGGAGCGCACGGGGTACACCGCGCACGAGGCCACGCCGGGGTGGCTCAGCAGCACCTGCTCGACCTCGAAGGACGAGATGTTCTCGCCGCGCCGGCGGATCGCGTCCTTGATGCGGTCGACAAAGCGGAACGCGCCGTCGGCATCGCGCACCACGCGATCGCCGGTGTGGAACCACAGGTTGCGCCAGGCCTCGACGGTCTTCTCGGGCATGTGGAAGTAGCCGCTGGCAAAGGCATAGGGCTCGTCCGCACGCAGCAGCAGTTCGCCGGCCTCGCCGGGCGGCAGCGGCACGTCGTCTTCGTCGGCCACGCAGGCCTGGAAACCGGGGCGCAGCCAGCCCATGACACCACCGCGCAGCGAATCGGGCGCGGTGGCAATCGCGAAGTTGGTCTCGGTCGAGCCGTAGCCTTCGAGCAGCGACACGCCCGTGCGCGCCTGGAAGGCCTGCCCCGCCGCCGCAGGCACGCCGGGCCCGAGGCCGGTGCGCACGCGATGGTGGCGCTCGCCCTCGCCTTCGGGCTGCGCCAGCAAGATGGGCACCATCGCGCCGAGCAGGTAGACCACGGTCGCGCCGTTGGCGCGCATCGCCGGCCAGAAGCCCGAGGCGGAGAAACGCGATTCGAACACCACCTCAGCCCCGGTGAGTGCAGCCTGCGCAAAGGTGTTGAGCGCGTTGATGTGGAACAGCGGCAGCGTGGTGCACAGCACGTCGTCGCGGCCCACGCCGAGCACCTCGGCGCTGTTCACGCCCCACCAGAAGTACTGCGCCTGCGGGCAGATGACGCCCTTGGCCGGGCCCGTGGTGCCCGAGGTGTAGAGGATGGCGAGCGGGTCGCCCGGCTGCACCGTGGTGGGCGGCAGGGCCTGTGCGCCCGGCGGGTAGGCCGACACGCGCACGCCGGCGGGCGGCGTCCACGGCGCTTCGGCCTCACCCACCACCCACACCTCGCGCAGCGCCGTGCGGGACAGGTCGGCCGTCGCCAGCCGCTCCAGAAACCCCGCCTCGATCACCAGCAGCTTCGCCTCGCTGTTCGCGAGGAAGTATTCGATCTGCGGCCCCATCGACGCGGTGTTGACCGGCACGACCGACGCACCGAGCCAGCCAGCCCCGAGGAAGGTGTCGAGAAACTCGATGCGGTTGCCGCACATCACGGCGATGCGGTCGCCACGCGCCACATCATGCTGTGCGAGCGCACCGGCGCGCGTGGCCGCCGCGTCGGCCGCATCGGCATGCGTCCATTGCCGGCCCGCGATGCGCAGCAGCGGGCGGCTGCCGAACAGCGCCGCCTGCCGCTGCAGCATGGCGGGCAGCGTGCGTTGCGACGGCGGCACCGCGCGCGGGTCACTCGTCATCGTGCGTGCCTCCGCCGAGGTAGGTGGCCTGCACGCGCGGGTCGCTGGCCAGTTCGGCCGACGCGCCCGAGAGCGCGATCTCGCCGGTCTCCAGCACATAACCTTCGTCGGAGCTTTCGAGCGCGGCGCGCGCGTTCTGCTCCACCAGCAGGATCGACACGCCGTCGTCGCGCAGCTTGCGCACGATGGTGAGGATGTCGCGCACGATCAGCGGCGCCAGGCCCAGGCTGGGCTCGTCGAGCATGAGCAGGCGCGGCGCCGACATGAGCGCGCGGCCCACCGCCAGCATCTGCCGCTCGCCGCCCGAGAGCGTGTCGGCGCGTTGCGCGCGGCGCTCGGCCAAGCGCGGAAAGCGGTCGTATACCGACTGCAGCTGCCGCTTCATCGCGTCGCCGCGCAGCCGCTTGGCATAGGCGCCGAGCTGCAGGTTGTCGAGCACGGTGAGTTCGCCGAACAGTTCGCGGCGCTCGGGCACGAGGCACAGGCCGCGCTCCACGCGCGACTCCACGTCCAGGCCCTGCAGGTCTTCGCCTTCGAAGCGCAGCGTGCCCTTGCACGGCAGCAGACCCATGGCCGCGGCCAGCAGCGTGGTCTTGCCCGCGCCGTTGGGGCCGATCACCGAGATGATCTGGCCCGGCTGCACGTCGAGCGACACGCCGCGCACCGCCTCCACTTGCCCATAGGACACGTGCAGATCACCAATCTCCAGCATCGCGGTCATACGACGCTCCCGAGGTAAGCCGCCTGCACACGCTCGTCGGCGCGCACCGCCGACGGCACGCCCTCCACGAGCTTGGAGCCGAAGTTCATCACCACCAAACGGTCCACCAGTTTCATCACGAAGTCCATGTCGTGTTCGACGATCAGGATGGTCACGCCCTCCTCGCGCAGCTTGCGCAGCAGGTCGCCCAGGGCCATCTTTTCCTTGCGGCGCAGGCCGGCCGCGGGCTCGTCGAGCACGAGCAGCACGGGGTCGGCGGCCAGCGCACGCGCGATTTCCAGGATGCGCTGCGTGCCCAGCGGCAGGCTGCCCGCGAGCTCGTTCGCGCGGTCGCCCAGGCCGATGCGGTCGAGCTGGCGCTGCGCCTCCTGCAGGATCTGGCTTTCTTCCGTGCGATCGAGCCGCAGGCCGGCCTTCAGGATGCCCGAGCGCGTGCGCGAGTGCGCGCCCAGCGCCACGTTGTCGAGCAGGCTCATGTGCGGGCGCAGCTTCACGTGCTGGAAGGTGCGCGCCAGCCCGAGCCGCGCCACCGCGCGCTGCGGCATGCCGGCGATGTCGTGCTCGAGAAAGCGCACCTGGCCCGCGCTCATCGGCAGCGTGCAGGTCAGCAGGTTGAACATGGTCGACTTGCCCGCGCCGTTGGGCCCGATGAGGCCGACGATCTCGCCCGCCTTGACGTCGAAGCTCACGTCGTTCACTGCCACCAGCCCGCCGAAGCGCTTGACCACGCCGTTGACCGACAGCACCGGCGTGCCGCGCGCCGGCAGCTGCCGGTGCGGCAGCGGTTCGACCGGTGCGCCGGCGTAGCGCGAGGCGCCCTGCGTCGCACCGCGCCGACGCGTCCAGCGGCGCAGCAGGCCCATCACGCCGCCGCGCGCGAAGTGCAGCAGCAGGATGAACAGCGCCGCGAAGGCCACGGCCTCCAGCTGGCCCGCGCGCTGCGTGAGCATCGGCAGCACGTCCTGCAGGCCGTTCTTCAGCACCAGCACCAGGGCCGCGCCCACGAGCGCACCCGAGAGCTGCCCGAGCCCGCCGGCCACCGCCATCAGCAGGTACTCGATGCTCATGCGCACGTCGAAGGGCGACGGGCTCACGAAGCGGTTCATGTGCGCATAGAGCCAGCCCGCCAGCCCCGCGAACAGCGCCGCCGTGACGAACAGCGACAGCCGCACGCGGTACGCATCCGCCCCCACGCTCGCCAGCAGCGTGGCGCCGCCGCGCAGCCCGCGAATGGCGCGGCCGGGGCGCGACTGCAGCAGGTTGTGGCTGAACAGGCAGGCCAGCCCGACCACCACCCAGATCAGGTAGTACATCGCACGCGGGTCGGCCAGCGACCAGCCGCCGATCTGCAACGCCGGAATGTTCGACAGGCCCGTGTGGCGCCCGAGCGCATCGACGTTGCCGAACAGCATCGCGATCGACAGCCCCCAGGCGATCGTGCTCAGCGGCAGAAAGTGCCCGCCCAGGCGCAAGGTGAGCATGCCGATGGCCAGTGCCGACAGGCCCGTGAGCAGCAGCGCGAACAAGAGGCCGAGCCACGGCGATAGGCCCTGCGCGGTGGTGAGCCACGCCGTGGCATAGGCCGCAATGCCCACGAAGGCCGCCTGGCCGAACGAGGTGGCGCCGCCCACGCCGGTGAGCAGCACCAGGCCCAGCGCCACCAGCGCACCGATGCCGATGTCGTTCAGCAGCGAGACCGTGAAGCTGCCCGCCACGGCCGGCACCAAGGCCAGCACGACGACGACGCCCGCGATCCACGCCATGCGTTTCGTGTTGCCGTTCATTGGTCCACCTCGTCTTCTTCCTCTTCCGAATGGGCCGCCATGAAGGAGCGCAGCATGAGCACCGGGATCAGCAGGCTGAACACGATCACGTCTTTCAGCGCGCCGCTCCAGAACGACGCAAAGCTCTCGACCACACCGACCGCCAGCGCGCCGATGGCCGTCATCGGATAGCTCACGAGCCCACCGATGATCGCGGCCACGAAGGCCTTCAGCCCGATGATGAAACCCGAGTCGTAGTACATGGTGGTCACCGGCGCAATCAGCACGCCGATGAGCCCCGCCAGCAGCGAAGCGCAGCCGTAGGCCAGCAGCGCCGTGCGCACCGGCCGGATGCCGACCAGCCGCGCACCCACGCGGTTCACGGCCGTGGCGCGCAGCGCCTTGCCGGCCACCGTGCGCTCGAACACCAGGAAGAACAGCCCGCTCAGCACGACCGCCGCCCCCACCATCAGCACCACCTGGCCGCTGACCGTGAAGCCGTCGCCCAGCGTGAACACCGCGCTCGTGAGCGGCGTGGTGCGCGAGCCTTCAGGCCCGAAGAACAGCAGGCCCAGGCCCGAGAGCAGAAAGTGCAGCGCGAGCGACACGATCAGCAGCACCAGCACCGAGGCATCGGCGATCGGCTGGAACACCACGCGCGCCAGCAGCGGCGCGATGGGCACCACCAGCAGCACGGCCACCGCGATGTGCACGGCCACCGGCACGCCGGGCCGCGCCGCCAGCCAGGCGAGCACGCACGGAATGGCGGGCAGCACGCCCCACATCAGCACCGCCTTCGGTATGCGCGCGGTCTCGCCGCGCCGCAGCAGGCTGCCGACTTCGGTGGCCAGCGCCAGCGCGGCCAGCACCGCGACCATGCCGATGGTCGGCGGCACGCGGCCGGTTTCGAAGGCCGCCAGCGACAGGGCGGCAAAGGCCGCGATGTCGCCGAACGGCACGAACACCACCCGCGTGACCGAGAAGATCAGCACCAGCCCGAGGCCGGCGAGCAGATAGACGGCACCGTTGGCCAGGCCGTCGGTGACGAGGATCAGCGCCACGTCCCAGTTCATAGAAAAACCTCTGTCGGAGTCATCGTTGTCGTTGTCGTGAAGGAAAACAGGAGATTCAAGGGGCGAGCTTCCATTGGCCGTTGTCGAGCTTGACGATCACGCGGGCGCGCTCGTCCACGCCGTACAGGCTGCCGGGCTTGAAGGTGTAGACGCCGTGCGTGCCGACCACTTCCTTGGTGCTGAAGATCGCGTCGCGCAGCGCCACGCGGAACTCGGGCGTGCCCGGCTCGGCCTTCTTCATGGCGCGCGAGGCGGCATCGACAAACACCAGCCAGCCGTCGAACGAATAGGCCGAGAAGGCGTCGCTCGTGGGTGCGTTGTTGACCTTCTGGAACACGGCGCGGAAGTCGGTCGCGATCTTCTTGGTCGGATAGTCGGCCGGCAGCTGCTCGGCGACGATCACCGGGCCCGTGGGCATCAGCGCGTTCTGGCCGGCCGCGCCGACCACGCGCACGAAGTCGGGGTTGATGAGGCCGTGCTGGCCGTACACGCCGCCCTTGAAGCCGCGCTCCTGCAGCGCCAGGAACGGCAGCGCGCCCGGCGTGCCAGCGCCGCCGGTCATCACCGCGTCGGGGCGCAGCGCCACGATCTTCAGCACCTGGCCCGTCACCGACGAATCGCCGCGCGCATAGCGCTCGTTGCTCACCACCTTGATGCCGGCGGCGGGC
Organism: Variovorax sp. YR752; assembly: GCF_943372545.1. Taxonomy (NCBI): domain Bacteria; kingdom Pseudomonadati; phylum Pseudomonadota; class Betaproteobacteria; order Burkholderiales; family Comamonadaceae; genus Variovorax; species Variovorax sp. YR752. The sequence goes on from NZ_CALRZC010000062.1 coordinate 15,292, forward strand.
GCGGCCTTGTTGAGGGCCTCGTACACCAGGTCGCCCCAGGCGTCGGAGAAACCGATGTAGCCCACGGTCTTGACGTTGTTGCGCTTCATGCGCTCGATCACGGCATCGATCATGAGCTGCGTGGGCTGCGCCACCGTCATGACCCACGGGTTCTCGTTCGGGTCGAGCAGGATGGGCGTGAGGCCGATCATCGGCGTCCTGGCCTCCTTGCCCACCTGCGCCATCGCGATGGCCGACGGCACGCCCGAGGTGCCCATGAGCACGTCGACCTTTTCGTCCTCGATGAGCTTGCGCGCGTTGCGCCCGGCCGTGGTCGGGTCGGAGCCGTCGTCCAGCACCACGAGCTGGATCTTTCGTCCGTTGACCTCACCCTTGTAGGCCAGCGCGGCCTGCATGCCCTTGGCATAGGGCACGCCCAGCGAGGAGTTGGGCCCCGACAGCGACACGCTGAGACCGACCTTGAGGTCGGCCGCCAGCGCGCTCGCCACACCACAGGCGGTCAGCGCTGCGGCGAGGGCACCGCGCGTCAAGGTCTGCATCAGGTTCTTCATGTCGTAGCTCCAGAGAGGATGGTTAGAAGGACAGGTCACTCAGATGAACAACTGGATCGCGGGCAACGCGCGCGTGGCGTTGAGCAGGTCGATGCGCTTCTCGCGGATGGCCCAGCCCGTGGGGGTGCGGATGAGGTGGTGGCGGGCGGTGCCGCTCAACAGGATCTGGTCGTCGCCGCGCGCCTCGACGTAGAGGAACGGCGTGCGCAGACGAACTTCGTCGGCGGCTTCTTCCTCGATGCGTGACGGCTGCAGCACATGCTGGCTGTGGCTGGCCGGATGCTGCGAATGGGCGCGCGGGTTCTTCAGCCGCTCCACGCGCAGCTGCAGCAGCAGCCGGTCTTCGTAGGCCAGCGAGTTGTGCGAGAACGGATCGGCCTGCGCCGCGCCGAGCAGCGGCACCCAGTAGTGGCCGTCGTCGGCGAACAGGGCCAGCCAGTCGTCGAAACGGCGCTCGTCGAGCAAGGCTGCTTCGTGGGCGATGAAGTCGCGCGGGTCGTTCATGCCGCAGCCTCCACCGTCATCGCCTTCGCCCATGCGCGGAACTGGTTGCGCATCAGCAGCTCGTTGGTGCCGTTGGTGGTCACCGTGGCCTGCTGCGTCTCGGCCGGGTCGTGGTTGCGGTGCAGGCTGACCCATTCGTTGCCACCGGCGCGCAGGCCCTGCTGGATGCTCTCGAACAGGTGCACGTCGTCGTGCGCGACCACCGACATGGGCGAGAACACGAGCCGGTTGTAGCTCATGGCGCGCTCGAACAGCAGCGCGGGCGCACCGGCCGCGCGGAAGCTCCAGGCCTCGATGAGCGTGCGGTTGGCCGCCAGCGGGCGGATCACGCGGATGGCCTGCGGCGAGCCCTTGACCGACAGGCTCGGGTACAGCACCGAGTTCTGCGGCGAGCGCTGCAGGATGTCGGTGGCGCGCGCCACGCCGTGCGCGGCCTGCATCGCGGCCTCGTACTCGGGCAGCTGCGCGTAGTTGGAGTGGATGCTGAAGTTCACGCCCAGCACGCTGTGGCCGTTGGCGAACACGCGCCCGCCCATCTTGTCGAAGAACTCGTAGCCCGAGCCGAAGGGCAATATCTGCTCCATCGCCATCGGCTTGGGGTCGGAAGGCGCGTGGCCTTCCCACAGCGCCTCGGCGGCCTTGGTGGCCGACTCGTGCGTCGACATCGGGTGCACCGTGTCGTTGATGTTCTCCAGGTACATCTTCCAGTTGCAATGGACGATGTTGCGCAGCACGCCGCCGCCCACGCTGAGCTTGCCCTCGGGCGAGCGGTCGACCATGTTGTCGAGGGCGCCGAGCACGTCGCCGAAGTAGTCCTCGAACGACGGGCCCGTGTCCGCGAGGCGCACGAACACGAAGTCGCGGTACACCTTCACGTGCTTCACCACCGACAGCCCCTGCCCCGACTCGCAGGCCTTGAGCTGCGTGCCCTCGTAGCCGTTCTTCAGCGGCAGGCCCAGCGGCGCGCCGTCGAGCTTGTAGGTCCAGGCGTGGTACGGGCAGCGAAAGAAGCGGCCGGTGTTGCCGCTTTCGTCGGTCACGAGCTGCGTGCCCTTGTGGGCGCAGCGGTTGTACATGACGTGCACCGCGCCGTCGGGCTGGCGCACCATGAGCAGCGGGCGCCCCGCGATCTCCTGCGTGACGAAATCGCCCGCCTCCGGCACCTGGCTCGCATGGCCCAGAAAGACCCAGGTGTTGGCGAACAGGCGCTCCTGCTCCAGCGCGAACAGCTCGTCGCTCAGGTACAGGTCGCGGTGCACCCGGTCGTCGCGGACCAGCGCCGCGACGAGATCGGGGCGGTTGCGGTAGGTGGTCATGGCGGTGGGCTCCGACTACGCCGGGATCAGGGAACGAGCTTCCACTGGCCCTTGTTCATCTGCACGATGACCACGCCGCGCTGGTCCGAGCCGTAGCGGTCGTCGAGCTTGAAGGTGTAGATGCCGTGCGTGCCCACCAGCTCCTTCGTGCCCACGATGGCATCGCGCAGCGCCGTGCGGTACTGCGGCGTGCCGGGCTCACCCTTGGTGCGCGAGGCCGCGTCGGCCAGCAGCAGGTAGGCGTCGTAGGTGTACGACGAGAACGCATCGGTGGGCACCGCGCCGTTCACCTTCTGGTAGGCGTTGCGAAAGCCCATCGCGACCTTCTTGATGGGGTTGCTGTCGGGCAGCTGGTCGGCCACCAGCACCGGGCCGCTGGGCACCTGCAGGCCTTCGATGGCCGCACCGCCCACGCGCACGAAGTCGGCATTGATGAGGCCGTGCGTGCCGTAGATCTTGCCCTTGTAGCCGCGCTCGGCCAATGCCAGGTAAGGCAGCGCGCCCGGCGTGCCGGAGTTGCCCGCGAACACCGCGTCGGGCCGCGCCGCGACGATCTTCAGGATCTGCCCGGCCACCGACGAATCGCTGCGCGCATAGCGCTCGTTCGCCACCACCTTGATGCCGGCGGTGGCCGCGCTCTTCATGAGCGAGTCGTAGGCCAGGTCGCCCAGTGCGTCCGAGAAACCGATGAAGGCGACCGTCTTCACGCCCGACTTCTGCATGCGTTCGACCACGCCCGCCACCATGAGCGGGAACGGCTGCGACACGGTGACGGTCCACGCGCCTTCCGCGCCCGGGATGGTCACGGGCGTGGGCGAGATGAGCGGCGTGTTGAGTTCGCGCGCCACCGAGGCGATGGCCATCGCGCCCGGCACGCCCGAGGTGCCGATGAGCACGTCGACCTTGTCTTCCGTCACCAGCTTGCGCGCGTTGCGCCCGGCCGTGGTCGGGTCCGATGCATCGTCGAGCACGATGAGCTGCACCTTGCGCCCGCCGATCTCGGGCCGCTCGGCGATGGCCGCGCGGATGCCCTTCTCGTACGGCACGCCCAGCGCCGCGACCGGCCCCGAGAGCGAGCTGATGAAGCCGATCTTGAGGTCTGCGGCCGCCGCACCGACGGCGGTGAAGGCGGCCAGCAGCGCGAGGCCAAGGCGGGAGATTTTCTTCATGGGAGCTTCCTCTTCGGGGGTTGGAATGGAGACGAGGGACGGTCAGTAGCGCAGGGTGCGGCGCGATTCGAGGTCGGCGTCGACCTGCGCGGGCGTGAGCCGCTCCGGCTTGCATTCGAAGCGCTCGAACAGCGCCAGCTGGTCGCCGTGGTGGCGGTCGCGCACGCCGGCAGGGCTCACGAAGCCGCTCTGCCCCGGCGCTGCGACCGAGCACATGTCGAGCGCGCCCGGACGCATCACCACGCGGTAGTTCAGCGTGCCGCGGTTCATGTAGGGGCTGACCTCGGGCTCGTCGCCCGCGCCGGCCCACGGCACGCCGATGGCGTTGATGCGCGAGAAGCGATGCCGCACCACGGGCGTGGTCCACGCGGCCATGTCGGGCCCGAGGCGCGTGCGCAGCTCGCCCACCGCATCGGTCAGCGCCGCGCGCACCATCGTGCGCGGGTCTTGCCCGTTGAAGAAGTCGTGGCGCTGCGGCACGCCCGACGCCGGGCCGCTCAGCGCGTTCCACAGCAGCTTGGCCACCGCCGCCGGCTGCGCGCTGCCCGGCGAGCCGCGCGGCGTGAGCGTGGGGTAGCCGAGGTTGGCGTAGGTGGCGAACACGGCCGGCGGCAGGTCGTCGGCCAGCAGGCGCCGCGACATCGCACCCAGCCACGCGCGCAGCACGGTGGTGGCGCGGTTGTCGTAGACCTCACCGCCCGGGGCGACGCGGTTCTTCAGGTCCCAGTTCGCGAGCAGGTCGGCCGCGCGGCGCGCGGGGTCGCCCGCCGGCAGGCCCTTCGCCGCATCGACGATGAGGGGCACGAAGTAGCGCGCGTTCAGGTCGGCCAGCGCTGCGCCCTGGCTCACGCGCCAGATCTCGTCGGCGCCCAGCTTGGCCGTGCCCTGCAGCTGCGCGTGGATTTCGGCGACACGGTCGACGTGCGAGAAGTTCGCGCCGTCCGCGCGCAGGCCTTCGGCGATCTGGTTGTTCCAGCTCGCGAGGTAGCCCTGCGCGGGGTTGTAGGCGCGCGGGTTGGCGCTGAATGGCAGGCTGCCCTGCCACTCCATGCTGCCGTCGCCGCGCGCGGGAAAGCGGATGTCCTGCGTGGCCGGGCGGCGCGGCATGCGGCCCAGGCCGACGGCGCCGATGTTGCCCGCCACGTCGGCATAGAACCAGGTGATGGACGCCGCCACGCGCTCGCCCTGCGCAAGAAAGCCCGACCAGTCGCGCGCCCGTGCGGCATGCGCCCAGCCGAGCATGGTCTCGACCTCGCGGCCCTGCCAGGTGCTGCGCGCGGTGTAGGCGCGGCCGTTGTCCACGTCCCAGCTCTGCACGAAGCCGTGCACCGTGGCGTAGATTTCCACGCTCTGCGGCGCGGCGCCCTTCACGCGGATGACGTCGGTGCGCCGGGTCATCGGGCGGTAAGCGCCGTCGTACCTGTATTCGTAGCGGTTGGCCGGGTTCAGCGTTTCCTGGTAGGTGTCGTTGGTGTCGAGCGAGCCCACCGTCGAACCCCAGGCGATGGTGCCGTTGGTGCCGAACAGCACCGGCAGCAGGCCGATGGGCGTGAGGCCCGTGAGGTCGTAGCCCGCGCCGTGCAGGCCGATGCCGTGCACGAACGAGGGGTTGTTGAAGCCCTGCTGCGGGCCGTTGTACAGAACGGCCACGCCTTCCTTGGTGCGCGAAGGGCCGAGCACCCACGCGTTGCTGGCGGTCGGCATGCCTTCGGTGGCGGCCAGGCCCATGCGGGTGACCTGCGTGGCACGGAAGTCGGCGGCGGCCTGCGTGGAGACCGGCGCGAGCGCGGCGTCGCCGGGCTCGGCGCGCGCCAGCTTGTTGGGGTTGCCGCGCGGCACGATGGTCGGCGCGGTCGGGTCTTCGAGCCAGCGCAGCTGCTCGTAGAGCTGCAGGCCGGCGACGTCGCCGCGCGCGGCCTTGAGCTGGTTGAGCAGCGAGAGGTTGGCCACCTCGGCGGTGCCCGCGAAGAAGCGGTTGAGGATCAGGCCGATCCAGACCATGGCCACGTCGTCGGCGGTCCAGGGTGCCGGCTCGAAGCCGTTGTCGATGAACTCGCGCGGCATCAGCTTTGCGCGGTCGGCCAGCACGTCGCGGATGCGCGCGTTGACGCCCGCGGCGTAGCCTTCGAACAGGGCGCGGTCGTCGGCGCTCAGCGCATCGATCTGGCGGCGGATCGACACCGGATCGATGTTGGAGCGCGTCGCCTTGTCGGTCGCCACGAACTCGGCCCCCAGCACCTCGGCCACGCTGCCGTTGCCCGAGCGCCGCGCCATCTCCAGCTGGTAGAGCCGGTCTTCGGCGACGGCATAGCCGAAGCCGTGAAACAGGCCGCGCGTGTCGCTGGCGTAGACGTGCGGCACGCCGTAGCGGTCGCGCTTGATGGTGACTTCGCCACCACCGCTCGGTGCGGTGGCGGCGCAGCCGGCCAGCAGCGCGGCGGCGAACAGGACGGTGCCGGTCGCGCGCCGGCGACACGAAGCGCGAAGAAGCGGGTGCATGGGGTGGGTGCCGTTCATCGGGTCAACGGGCGGGCGTTCAGGGCACCAGCTTCCACTGGCCCTTCTCGAGCTTCACGACGACGCGCGAGCGCTCGTCCGAGCCGTAGCGGTCGGTCGGCTTGAAGTTGTAGACGCTGTGCGTGCCCACCAGCTCCTTGATGCTCACGATGGCGTCGCGCAGCGCCAGGCGGAACTGCGGCGTGCCGGGCTCGGCCTTGGTGGCGAGCGCGCGCTGGGCGGCGTCCAGGTACACCAGCCATGCGTCGAAGGTGTAAGCCGAGAAGGCGTCGGTCGGCGGCGCGCCGTTGGCTTTCTGGTACGCCGCACGGAAGTCCATCGACACCTTGCGGATCGGGTTGTCGTTGGGCAGCTGCTCGGCCACGATCACCGGACCGGTGGGGGCCAGCAGGCCTTCGACCGATGCACCACCCACGCGCACGAAGTCGGGGTTGATGAGCGCGTGCATGCCGTAGATCTGGCCCTTGTAGCCGCGCTCCGCGAGCGCCAGGTACGGCAGTGCTCCGGGCGTGCCCGAGGTGCCGGTGATCACCGCGTCGGGGCGCAGCGCCACGATCTTCAGCACCTGGCCCGTCACCGACGAATCGCCGCGCGCATAGCGCTCGTTCGACACGATCTTGATGCCGGCCGGCTCGGCGCTCTTTTGCAGCGCGCCGTACACCAGGTCGCCCCAGGCGTCGGAGAAGCCGATGTAGCCGACCGTCTTCACGCCCGACTTCTTCATGCGCTCGACCACCGCGCTCACCATGAGCGGTGCGGGCTGAGGCAGCGTGACCATCCACGCGCCCTCGTCGCCCGGCAGGTTCGCGTTGGCGATGGAGATCAGCGGCGTCTTGGTTTCGCGCGCCACACCGGCAATGGCCAGCGCACCGGGCGAGCCGGCCGTGCCGATGATCACGTCGACCTTGTCCTCGTCGATCATCTTGCGGGCGTTGCGCGCGGCCGTGGTCGGGTCGGACGCATCGTCGAGCTGCACCAGCTGGATCTTGCGGCCACCGAGTTCGGCCTTGTAGGCGAGCGCGGCCTTCATGCCCTTTTCGTAGGGAATGCCGAGCGACGACACCGGCCCCGACAGCGACGTGATGAAACCGACCTTGAGATCGGCGGCCCAGGCGCCGGTGGCGCTCAGCGCGCCGAGGCCCGCGACAACGGCCGCGAGGGTGCGAATTCGGTTCATGACTTTCATGGCGGTGCTCCAGAGGTGATGTTTTTGAACGGAACGAAACGAGACGAACGCTGAAATGAAAACTAGAGGGCGAGGCTGCCGACGCTGGTGCCGCCGCAGACATAGAGAACCTGGCCAGTGACGAAGCTGTTTTCCGGCGCGGCGAAGAAACGCACGGCGCGTGCCACGTCGGTCGATTCACCGAGGCGCTTGACGGGTACGGAGGCCGCGAGCGCGCGCTCCTTCTCGCTGCCGGCCTCGACCACGTCGTAGAACATGTCGGTGCGAATCGGGCCCGGCGCCACCACGTTCACCGTGATGCCGTCCGCCGCGAGTTCGAGTGCCCAGGTGCGGGCCATGCCGAGCATGCCGGCCTTGGTCGCCGAGTAGCTGGTGCGCGTGGCCAGGCCCAGCGCGGCGCGCGACGACAGCAACACCACGCGGCCGAAGTGCTGCGCACGCATCGCGGGCAATGCGCCTTGCACGAGCTGGATGGCACAGCCCAGGTGCAGGTCGACCAGCGCATCGAGGTCGTCGAGCTTCACTTCGGGCAACAGCGCGGCGCGGATGACGCCGGCGTTGTGGACGATGGTGGTGGGTGCGAAGCGTTCGATCAGCTCGCGCACCGCCTCGCCGGTGGCGGCGCGGTCGGCCAGGTCGACCTCGAGGCTGTGCATCTTCGGATGATCGATCTCGGCCTTGCGGCGTGCGAGCGAGATCACTTCGTAGCCCTGTGCGAGCAGGTCTTCACAGATCGCCTTGCCGATGCCGGCGCTGCCGCCGGTGACGGCCGCGACCTTGGATGCGGTGGCACTCATGCCGTGGCTCCCACCAGGGCCAGCACGCGCAGCGGGCTCCCACTGCCCTTCTCGATCTTCAGCGGCGGGCAGATCAGCACCGCACCCGCGGGCGGCAGCAGGTCGAGGTTGCTCAGGCACTGCAGGCCGTAGCGGCCCGCGCCGTGCATGTAGTAGTGGCACGGGTACGGCGGACGCAGGTGATAGCCCTGCCCCGCATCCGTGCCGATGGCTTCGGAGCCGAAACCCAGCACGTCGCGCTGCTCGACCAGGAAGCGCACGGCCTCGGTGCTCGGGCCGGGCGTGTGCTGGCCCGTTTCATCGAAGTTCTGGTACGCCTCGGGGTCGGTGCGCTTGGACCAGTCGGTGCGCATGAGCACCCACGCGCCCTTGGGGATGCGGCCATGCGCGGCTTCGTAGCGCTCGATGTCGGCCACGCTCAGCAGGTAGTCGTCGTTGCCCTGCACATCGGCCGAGCAGTCGATCACGCAGGCCGGTGCCACGAAGTGCTGCACGGGAATGGTGTCGACCGAGTTGTTCGGCAGGTCGCGGCCCGAGATCCAGTGGATCGGCGCATCGAAGTGCGTGCCGGTGTGCTCGCCGCAGGAAAAGTTGTTCCAGTACCAGCCCGGGCCGCGCTCGTCGTACTTCGACACTTCCTCGATGCGGAAGGGCCAGCACTGGCCCATCTCGGGCGGCAGCGCGATCTGCGGAAACTCGGGCGTGAGCGTCTGCGTGAGGTCGATCACGCGGATGCGGCCGCTGGCCATGGCGGTCACGAGACCGCCGAGGATTTCGGCGGCGGACATCAGTTCGGTAGTCGTGGTCATTCGTGTGGCTCCTGTTCTCAGCCGCCCGCCGCGAGTTCGCGCTCGAGCACCTTGGGGTTGTCGCGCCAGCGCTCCAGCCACTCCTGCGCCACGTCGCCCGGGTACACGTCTTCCACGCCGTCGCGCAGCGCCTTCACGATGGCGTTGGCCAGTGCGGTGGGTGCCAGCTTGGGCGGTGGCGTGTGCTGGTTCCATTCGTCGTCGATGGGACCGGGGAACACGTTGATCACGCGGATGCCGGCGGGCCGCATCTCGGCGCGCAGGCACTGCGCGAGCGAATGCGCCGCGGCCTTCGAGGCGCTGAAGGTGCCGTGCGGCGGGAAGTTGCTCAGCGCATAGATCGACAGCAGGTTGACCCACGCGGTCGCACCCGTCGTGCCGTCGGCCGAGCGGCCCTTGAGCGCGGGGCCGAACTCCTGCGCCAGGCGCAGCAGGCCGAAGTAGTTGATGTCCATCTCGGCCTTGGCCACATCGGTGCCGCGGCGCGCGCCGATGCCGAAGGTGCGGTGCACCTCGGCGTTGTTGATCACGATGTCGACCTTGCCGCCGATGGCGCCGGCCAGCTCGGTCACCTGGCGGCCGTTGGTGAGGTCGAGCGGCACGAGCGTGACCTGCGGCAGCGCCGAGATGTCGTCCAGGCCGTCGCCCATCTTCTTCCAGGGTTCGGCGTGGCCGACCCAGACGATGTCGGCGCCGGCCTTCACCAGCGCACGCACGATGGCCTGGCCCGTCTCGGTCTTGCCGTCGGTCAGCAGCACCTTGCGGAACTTCGGGTCGCTGGTCATTTCGCGCAGCATCTTGTCGTCGGCCATGTGGGGACTCCCTTCATTCGGAAAAGCAATGAGAACGGCCTGGCCTGCGCGGTCGAGCCGGGCGCCCACGCGCACACGTTGCGGTGCTTCGCCGACCTCGCCATGCAGGTGGACCATGAGCGTGGGGCCGGCGTCGAGGTGCACTAGGCCCAGCCGCCAAGGCAGCCGCTCGCGAAAGAACAGGTCGTTGCTGTGGTGCAGCGTGGTGCTGCCGAGCAGCGCGCCCTCGCCGCTCTGCTGGCGCCAGCGCAGCGCCGACGACAGGCACTTGTGGCAGACCTCGCGCGGCGGGTACTGCACCGTGCCGCAGTCCTCGCAGGTCTGCAGCTCGAAGCGGCCTTCGGCGGCAGCGGCCGTGAGGCCGAGCGCGACGCGGCCGCGCGCGCCGGGCGGCAGGTTCATCTGCCGGGTGCGCAGCACCGGGTTCTTGCGCGGGGGGCGCATCATCGGCATCGTCATGCGGATCTCCCGAGGATGACGGCGCCTGTGCACAGGCAGCGGTCGTAGGTCACCATGCCGAAGCCGGCAACAAGGCCCAGCTGGGCGTTGGGCACGGCGCGCGCGCCGGCCTGGTCGGTCAGCTGTCGGATCGCCTCGACCATGCCGAGGAACCCACCCGCCGCACCCGCTTGCCCGGCCGAGAGCTGGCCCCCGCTGGTGTTGTTCGGAAAACTGCCGTCGAAGGTCATGGTGTTGGCCTGCACGAAGGCCGAGCCCTCGCCCTTCTCGCAGAAGCCCAGGTCTTCGAACTGCATCATCACGATGACGGGGTAGTCGTCGTAGGTCTGCACGAAGTCGAGCGCGGCGGGCTGCACGCCGGCCTGCGCGTAGAGATCGTCGCGGTCCTTGCGCCAGCCGCCCTGCACCATCACCGGGTCTTCGGCGTAGGCGTTGTGGCGCTCGATGGCGCCGCGGATCACAACGTGCGCCAGGCCCAGGTCGCGCGCACGCTCCTCGCTCATCACGAGGAACGCGTCGGCACCGGCGCAGGGCATCACGCAGTCGAACAAATGGATCGGGTCGGAGATGGGCCGCGCGGCCATGTACTCGTCGAGCGTGAGGCCCTTCTTGAACATGGCGTTGGGGTTGCCGAGCGCGTTGGTGCGCTGGTCCACGCAGATGCGGCCGAAGTCTTCGCGCGTGGCGCCGTAGGTGCGCATGTAGTTGGCGGTGATGAACGCGAAGATCGAGTTCGGGCCGCCCGAGCCGTAGGGGTAGCTCGCATCGCGCGCGAAGTTGCTGAAGCTGCCCAGCGTCTGGCGGAAGGAGTCGACGTGGTTGGTGTCGGCGCCCACGCAGGCGACGATGTCGGCGTCGCCCGCCTGCACGGCGCGTGCGGCGCGGCGCAGGCACATCACGCCCGAGGCGCCGCCGGTGGGCATGTGGTCGAGCCAGCGCGGCGACAGGCCCAGGTGCTGCGTGACGCCCACGGCCGTGTCGGGCGAGAGCGAGAAGCTGCTCAGGCACAGGCCGTCGATCTGTTCCTTGGCCACGCCGCTGGCCTGCACCAGCGCATCGATGGCCTGGCCGACGAACCAGTGCGCGGTGCGCGTGGAGTAGCGCACGTAGGGCACGGTGATGGGCACCGCGACCGCGACGCCTTCGTAGGAAAGCCGGTTGCGCTTGGTCATGCCTGCCTCTTTTTCATGGAGCGCGTGTCGATGCAATGGCCCTGGCCCGGCAACGTCTGCGCCATTTCGCGCAGCTGGCCGCGCTGGATCTTCTGCGAGGGCGTGAGCGGCAGCGCATCGACGAAGGCGACGTAGCCGGGCGCCTTGTAGTACGCCAGCTGCGCGAGCGCGTGCTGGACGATGCTGGCCGCGACTGCTTCCCGCTGCGCCGCACCGGTGTTTTCGCGCAGCACGATGCAGGCGAGCACTTCGTCGCCGCGCACCGCATCGGGCGTGGCGGCCACGGCCGAGGTCTTCACGGCCGGGTGCTGGTTGAGCACGCTCTCGACCTCGACGGCCGAGATGTTCTCGCCGCTGCGGCGGATCACGTTCTTTTTGCGATCGACGAAGAAGAAGTTGCCTTCGGCATCGCGGCGCACGAGGTCGCCGGTGTGGAACCAGCCGTCGGCCCAGGCTTCGCGCGTGGCCTCCTCGTCCTTCAGGTAGCCGGAGAAGAAGTAGCGGCGCGGGTCGGCGCCAGCCGAGCGCACCAGCAGTTCGCCGGGCATGTCGGTGCCCACGTCGCTGCCGTCCTCGCCCATGAGGCGGATCTCGACGAAGTCTTCCTGCCGCCCGAAGCAGCTGGTGCCCACGAGACGCGGCTCGCGGTTGGCCATGATGCAGGCGGCCGCGCCGGTCTCGGTCATGGCCCAGGCCTCGACCAGCGGGAAGCCGAAGCGTTCTTCGAAGGGCGCGTGGTTCTTGCGGTCGACACCGGCGCCGAAGCCCCAGCGGATCGCGTGGTCGCGGTCGGCCGCCGACGCGGGGGCCGACAGCAGCATCGCGGGCATCACGCCCAGGTAATGCACGATGGTCGCGCCGCTTTCCTTCGCGCTGGCCAGCCAGCTCTTCGGATGGAAGCGGTCGAGCTGCACGAGGCAGCCGCCCGCAATGAGCACGACCATGGTCGAGAACGCCATCGCGTTCATGTGGTTGAGCGGCAGCGGCGTGATGACGCGTTCGGCATCGGGGCGGATGCTGCACACGCCGTCGAGCGCGGCATACCACTCGCCGGCGCGCAGGAAGTACGCGTTGCTCAGGATGCAGCCCTTGGGCCGGCCGGTGGTGCCCGAGGTGTAGAGCAGGCCGCATTCGGTGTCGGTGCCAAGGGGCTCGCCGGCGCGCGGCGCGGCCGTCTTCGCGGGCGGCACGGCCTCGTCGGGGCCCATGGTCTCGAAGGCCACGCCAGCCTGCGCAGCGGCGGCCTGCAGGTCGGCAGCGCGCTCGGGCAGCGTGACGGCCAGGCCGATCTCGCTGTGGCCGATGAGGTAGACCAGCTCGGCCGAGCGCATCTCGGCGTTGATCGGCACCACGCTCGCGCCCAGCGCGTTCAGCGCGAGCCAGTGGAAGATGAAGGCGGGCCGGTTCTCCAGCAGCAGGCCGACGCGGTGGCCGTGGCCGTAGCCGGCCTGCGCGTAAGCGCCGCGCAGCCGTTCGATTTCTGCGGCGGCTTCACCCCAGCGGATGGCGCCGGCGGCAATGCCGTAGGCGGCGGCGGTCACCGATTCGGTGAAGAGGAATTCGGCCTGCGGTGTGCGCGCGGCCGTGGCGGCGAACACCTGGTGGACGGTGGCGTGGGTCATCGCGTCCCTAGATGAAGAGCTGCACGGCCGGCAGGGCCGCGTCGCAATTGAGCAGGTCGACGCGCTTGAGCGTCATGCGCAGCGCGCCGTGCTGCACCGTGAGGTGGTGGAAGAAGGTGCCGACGTAGAACTGGAGTTCGTCGCCCTGCGATTCGGTGTAGTGGAACTCGGTGCGCACCACGAAGCGCTGGGCGTCGGCGTCGAAGGTCTCGACGACGGGCACCTGCAGCAGGTGGTGGCAGCGGCTTTGGGGCTGCTGCGAAAACGCACGCGGGCTCTTGAGGCGCTCGATCCGCAGCTCGCGCAGCAGCTTGTCTTCGTACAGGTGCGAGGTGTGGTTGAGGCCGTCTTCCTGGTCGGGCACGAGCGGAATCCAGTAGAACGCGTCGTCGGTGAAGAGCGCGTTCCATTCCTCGTAGCGGCGGGTGTCGAGCAGGCGCGCTTCGTTGACGACGAAGTCGATGAGGTCCTGGCGGGTGATATCGGCGGCGGCCATTACATCGTCTCCGTCATGCGCTGCACCCAGCTGCGGTACTGGTTGCGCATGGGCAGCTCGTTGGTGCCGCCCGTGGTGATCTCGCCGCCCTTCAGCTCCGATGCGTCGTAGTCGCGGTGCAGGCTCACCCACTCGTTGCCGCTGGCGTGCAGGCCGGCCTGCATGCCGCGGTAGGCCTGCAGGTCGTCGTGGCCCACCACCGAGAACGGCGAGTTGATGAGGCGGTTGTACATGGTGGTGCGCTGCAGCAGCTCGGGCGGCGCGCCCTTGAGGCGGAAGGTCCAGCTCTCGATGAGCGTCTGGTTGGCCGAGATGGGTTTCACCACGCGAATGGCCTGGATCGCGCCCTTGATCGTGAGGTTCGGGTAGTACACGGTGTTGTGCCGCGCCATGCCCAGGATCTGCGCGGTTTTTTCTTCGCCGTAGCGCGCCTTCATGGCGTCGTCGTAGGCGGGGATCGCCTTGTACTTGCTGTGGATGCTGAAGTGCACGCCCGTGAAGCTGTGGCCGTGGTCGTAGGTGCGGATGCCCATGTCCTCGAAGAACTTGTAGTCGGACATGAAGGGCACGAACTGCTCCACGGCCATGGGCTTGGGTTCGTCTTCGGGCTTGTCGGCCCACATGCGCTTGGCGGTGCCGGCCGACGACTCGTGCGCCACCATGGGGTGCATGGTGTCGTTGAGGTTCTCGACGAACATCTTCCAGTTGCACTGGTGCATGAAGCGCAGGCAGCCGCCGGCGATTTCCAGCTCGCCCTCGGGCGAGCGGTCGGCCATGTTGTCGATAGAGCTCAGCGAATCGCCGAAGTACTCATCGAAGTCGGGGCCCGCGTCGTTGATCTTCACGAAGATGAAACCGCGGTGGCTGCGCACGTGCTTCACGGGGGTGAGGCCCTTGCCCGACTCGCATTCGTGGAGTTGGGTGTTTTCGTAGCCGGTCTTCAGCGGAATGGCCAGCGGCGCGCCGTCGGTCTTGAAGGTCCAGGCGTGGTACGGGCAGCGAAAGAACTTGCCGGTGTTGCCGCAGGGCCCGTTCACCAGGCGCGAGCCCTTGTGGGCGCAGCGGTTCATCATGACGCGCACGCTGCCGTCGCTGTGGCGTACGACGATCAGCGGGCGGCCCGCGATCTCGTTGGTGATCCAGTCGCCTGACTTCGGCAGCTGGCTCTCGTGCCCGACGTAGTTCCAGGTATTGGCGAAGAAGTGCTCCTGCTCAATCTCGAAAAGGTCCTGGCTGATGTACAGGTCGCGGTGCACGCGGTCGTTCTGCACGAGCGCGCGAACGGCATCGGGGTTGTCTCGGTACGAAGGCATGGTTCTCCTGGCTCCTTCCTGGCTTTTCTTTTCAGAGGTCGAGCACCAGGCGCGCTCCCTTGGCGCGCGAGATGCAGATCTGCATGACGGTGCCTTCCGCCTTCTCGCGGGCGGTGAGCACGTAGTCGCGGTGGTCGATCTCGCCCTCGATCACGGGCACGGCGCACACGCCGCACTCACCGCGCTTGCAATCGAACATCGGGTCGCAGCCGTGTTCGATGAGGCAGTCGAGGATGCTCTGGCCGACCGGCACGGTGAAGCGCTGGCCCGACTGGGCAAGCTCCACTTCGAAGGGCTGGTCGCCCTCCTCCACGACGGGTTCGGTGAAGAGCTCGAAGTGCACGCGGTCGTGTTCCCAGCCGCGGGCCTGGGTGCGAGCGAGCACGGCGTCGAGCATGACCTTGGGGCCGCAGACGTAGAGGCGGTCGCCGGCGGGCACGCCGTCGAGCAGCGCGTCAATGTCGAGCGGTGCGCCGGCTTCGGCGTCGGCATGCACGCGCAGGTCGTCGCCCAGCAGCGTCTGCAGCTCGGGCAGGAAGGCCATGAGGTCGCGACTGCGGCCGGCGTAGTGCATGCGCACGGCGGCGCCTTCGGCACGGCGGCGCGCGGCCATCGAGGCGAGCGGCGTGACGCCGATGCCGCCGGCCACCAGCACCGAGCCGCCCGGGCCGGTGTGCAACGGAAAGTCGTTCTTCGGCGGCTCGATGGTGAGCACGCTGCCCTCGGCCAGCCCTTCGTGCATGAAGCGCGAGCCGCCGCGGCCTTCGGCCTCCTTGCGCACGGCGATCACGTAATCGGTCGGGGCGTTGGTGGCGTTGCGCTCGGTCGCGAAGTTGATGAGCGAGTAGTGGCGCCAGTCGGTGGTGCCGTCAGCCAGCGTCACCTGCACGCGGATGTGCGCGCCGGCGGCGAAGCCGGGCAGCGCGCGGCCGTCTTCGGCGCGCAGGCGCAGCAGGCGGATCAGCGGGTTGAGGGCGCGCGCTTCGGCGACGCGAAGCTGGAGCGTGGGGGCGGTCATGGGGCGGGTCCCTTCGTCTCTTCAGGCCAGGGCGTGCTGCGCCAGCGCAGCTTGCAGCTTGTGGCCGTGTTCGTCGGCGAGCGCGGCGTCGCGCAGTTCGCGCAAGGTGGCGGGCGCCAGCGCGGCACCCGCACGTTCGAACGCGCGCATCACGGTGTCGTAGTTGCGCAGGCCGCGCTCGTGCGTGTCGCTGTAGCCCTTGACCAGGCGCTGGCACTGGGCGAGTTCGACGGCGAGCGCGGGGTTGCGCTGCGCGGTGGCGGCGATGCGTTGCAGCCACTCCTCGATGCGGCGGTTTTCGTCGGCGTAGCGCATCGTCGAGCGGCGCCAGCGCTTCATCGAGGCCACGGTGCGCAGCATCAGGTAGCCGCGCAGCGAGCTGGTGCGGATCACGCGGCCGTGCTGCGTGAAGCGCTCGACGATCTTCCTGGGCAAGGTGGAGTGCATGAGCCAGCGGCCGATGCCGCCGGGCAGCGTCTCGCAGATTTCCTGCAGACGCGGGTGCATGTACTCGTGGATGGCGAGCACCTGGCCCGACTGCACGCCGGCCTCGCCGCGCACGCGCTCGAAGCGGGTCGCACGGGTCTTGAGGGCGGCGACGCGGGCCGTGTCTTCGTAGGACATCCACAGCGCGAGGTGGCGCGCGGTTTCGCGCAGCAGACGGTGGGCGTCGTCGGGCAGTTTGGCAACGGTGGCCATGCGGTCGAGGTAGAGGCCGGCGTAGGCCAGGTCCTGGTAGTCGATGAGGCGGCGAACGCCTTCGAGCAGGAAGTCTTGTGCGGGCAACGGAAAGTCGCGCTGCACGCGCTCGACCAGTGCGCGCACGGCCGGGTGGCGCGGTTGCGGTGCGGGCGTGGCGGCCGGTGCGACCTTGGCGGGTTCGCCGTCGTCGCCGTCCTGTGCGCGGTCGAATGCTGCACCGAAGGCCTTGAGGCTGGGCTTCACGCCCACGCCGCCGCGCTCGATGGTGGCTTCGAACTGCGCGCGACCGAAGGGCAGCACGCCCGAGCCGGCGAGCGTGCCGAACAGCACGGCGCTGATCACGCTGCCCGAGGCTTCAGCAGCCTGTGCCATGTCGAAACGGATGAAGCGCTTGGCGGCGCGCGCGGTGTGGGCGAGCAGCTGGTCGCTGTCGACACGGCCGTCGCCCATGGCGCTCTTTTCGGCGATGGAGAAGACGCGGTGCGTGGAGGCAATGAGCGTGGTGCGGTCGCGCGTGACCAGCCCGCGCTGCACCGCGCGGCCGGCTTCCATGAGCTCGGAGGCGAGCACCACGTCGACGTCGCCCGGCAGCGGCATCAGCGCGAGCACGGGACGTCCGCCGTCGGCGTGGGCCTGCGCATCGGGGTACAGCTCGACGTAGTAGATGGTCGCACCGGTGCGCTGGGCCACCCCGGGCA
Source organism: Variovorax sp. YR752 (assembly GCF_943372545.1). Taxonomy (NCBI): domain Bacteria; kingdom Pseudomonadati; phylum Pseudomonadota; class Betaproteobacteria; order Burkholderiales; family Comamonadaceae; genus Variovorax; species Variovorax sp. YR752. The sequence goes on from NZ_CALRZC010000062.1 coordinate 32,433, forward strand.
CCGAGGTGGTCTGGGCGACGTAGCCGTTGGCCTCGCCCATGTCGACGATCCAGTCGGCGAGCACGCCGCCGCCCTCCCCGCCCATGGCGAGGATGGCAATCTTGATGGGTTGAACGGTGTTCGTCATGGCGTCAGAAGGCATAGGCGTCACGGCGGCGCGCATCGCCGCGCTGCATCCAGCCGATGACGGTGCTGCGCACGCGCTGGCGGAAACGGTCCCATGCGGTCGGGTTGCTCACGACCTGGGCCTTGTAGAACGAGGGGCACAGCACGGCGGCGTGCGACACGTCGCCGCAGTTGCCGCAGCCCACGCAGCTGTCGAGCACGGTGGCGACGGGGTCGATGCGCAGCGGATCGGGGTTGGGCTTGATCGACAGCGAGGGGCAGCCCGACAGGCGGATGCACGAGTGGTCGCCCGTGCAGGTGTCGGCATCGACGCCGAACTTGTCGCGCACCATGCGCTTGCCGTCGGCGATGGCCTTGCGCACGAGTGGCTTCTCGCGGCGCTGCTTGTTGAGCATGCACTCCGACTGGGCGATGAGGACCTTGGGGCCCTTCTTTGTCGTGGTGAGTGCGTCTTTGAGCGCGTCGCGCATGCCGGCGACGTCGTAGGTGCGGCGAATGGTCTTCACCCATTCGACACCCACGCCGCGCACGGCGCGCTCGATTTCGTGGCCGGTGCTGCGCGTCTTGTTGACGGCGGTCGACGAGAGGATGTCCTGCCCGCCCGTGGCCGAGGTGTAGTTGTTGTCGACGATGATGGTGAGGTTGTCGCTCTTGTTGAAGACCGCGTTGGCCACGCCGCTCGTCAGGCCGTTGTGCCAGAAGCCGCCGTCGCCCATCATCGAAATCGCGCGCTTGCCGGCCGGTGCGTTGAGCGCCGAAGCGCCCGCGCCGCCGAGGCCATAACCCATCGTCGTGTTGCCGATGTTGAAAGGCGGCAGGATCGAGAACAGGTGGCAGCCGATGTCGGCGCTCACGTGGTGCGCGCCGAGTTCGCGCTCGACCAGCTTCATGGCGCTGAAGATCGGGCGCTCGGGGCAGCCGGTGCAAAAGCCCGGCGGACGCGAATGGACCACATCGCCGAGCGCGCTCGACGGCTGCGCGGGCTCGGGCGCATCGTCGACGCCGATGGCGGCCACTTCCTTCAGCGGGATCACCTTGCGCACCGGTACGGGCACCGGCAACGGCGCGAGGCGTTCGTAGCGCTCGCAGAAGGTGCGCGTGCCCTTGAGCAGTTCGAGCGTCGTGTACTCGCCGGCCACGGGCAGCATGTCCTTGCCGTGCAGCGCGGTGGTGGAGCCGGCCTGGCGCAGGATGGTCGCGAGGTTCTGCTCGACGAAGTTGGGCTGGCCCTCTTCCACGATGAGCACGGCGCGCTTGCCTTCGCAGAAGCGGATGACTTCGCTCTCGATGACGGGGTAGGCCACGTTCATCACGTACAGCGGAACGCGGGTCTCGCCATACACGTCGGCCAGGCCCAGGCGTTCGAGCGCACGCAGCAGCGTGTTGTAGCTGCCGCCCTGCACGATGATGCCGATGTCGTCGGCGTCTTCGGAGAAGAACTCGTTGAGCTGGCGCTCCTCGATGAAACGCACGGCGGCAGGCCAGCGGTCTTTCACCTTCTCTTGTTCGTGCACGAAGCTCGCGGGCGGCAGCACGATGCGGCTGACGTCGCGCTGCGGGTTCTCCAGCGCGTCCTTCAGCGTGAACTTGGCGCGCTTGTTGTCACCCGCGATGAAGTGGCCGTGCACGTGGCAGGCGCGGATGCGCAGCTGCAGCATCACGGGCGTGTTGCTGGCTTCGGAGAGATCGAAGCCCTGCTTCACCGCATCGACGATGCTCGGCAGGTTGGGCCGCGGATCGAGCAGCCAGATCTGCGACTTCATGGCGAACGCATGGCTGCGCTCCTGCATGATCGACGAGCCTTCGCCGTAGTCCTCGCCCACGATGATGAGCGCGCCGCCGGTGACGCCGCCCGAGGCCAGGTTGGCCAGCGCATCGGACGCCACGTTGGTGCCCACGGTCGCCTTGAAGGTGACGGCGCCGCGCAGCGGGTAGTTGACGGAGGCGGCCAGCGTGGCGGCGGCGGTGGCTTCGCTGGCGCTGTTCTCGAAGCGGATGCCGTGGTCGGCCAGGATGTCTTGCGCATCGGCCAGCACATCCATCAGATGCGAGATAGGAGCGCCTTGGTAGCCCGCCACATACGACACGCCCGACTCCAGCAGGGCCTTGGTGACGGCCAGAATGCCTTCGCCGCGGAACACTTCTCCACCAGTAAGTCGCAGCTTCTTGACTTCTTCGACGAACGAACGCTCAGCCATGGATGTCCTTCTTCTTTCTCGTGGGAGGATGCGGCCCCGGGGTCACATCACGGTTCCTATAATGTTTAGAAATGAATGTATCCACAATCATGAATTACCCTAGCCATGCAATCCGCATGCCTGCGGCAAACAGGAGGCACCGTCATGTCTGAACCGCTCAAGGAAACGCATCGCTTCGTCGACGACTACCTGCCCGCGCTGCTGGCGCAGGCCAGCCAGCTGATCTCCTCGGAGTTCCACGAGGTGGCGCGCCAGCAGGGTTTTTCGGTGTCGGAGTGGCGCGTGATGGCGTCGCTGGCGGGCAGCAACGCGGTCAGCATCGGCCAGCTCGCGCAGGTGACGGTGACCAAGCAGCCGACGGTGACGCGGCTGCTGGACCGCATGGAAGCGCGCGGCCAGGTCGAGCGCCTGCCCCATGAAAGTGATCGCCGCATCACGCTGGTGCGCATCACGCCCGCGGGGCTGAAAGCCGTCGAGCACCTGATGGAGCTGGCGCGCGAACACGAGCGCCGCGTGCTCGAGCCCTTCGGCCTGCGACGCGCCGAAGAGCTCAAGCAGACGCTGCGGCAGATGATCGACCTGCATGTGCATGTGCCGGTCGAGGTGCCGGACGAAGACTGAAGCGCGTGGCCTGACTAGGGCACGAGCACCGCGCGGCCGCGATGGCCACGTTGCGCGATCCATTCGAGTGCGAGGGCCGAATCGGCGAGCGCGAAGGGCTGCACGTCGAGATGCAGTCGGCCATCGGCCAAGCGCGCAAGCAACTCTGGAGCGGCTGCGCGACCTTCAGCTTCGCGCCTGAACATGTTGAGCGGCAGCAGCGCCACGTCGCGCTGCAGGAAGTGCGCGATGTCCAGCTGCAGCGTCGGGCCGGCGGTGTAGCCGATCAGCACGGCGCGACCGCCGGGGCGCACGGCAGGCAAGGCGCTCGCGAGCACGTCGCCGCCGACGGTGTCGATGAGCAGGTCAGCGCTGGCGACTTCAGGTGGACCGGCTTTCGGATCGACAGGCGTTGCGGTAGCGCCCGCGTCGCGTGCGAGCTGCATCACCAGCGAACCCACAGCGCCGCTTGCGCCCGTCACCAGAACTTGGTCTCCAGGCTGCAATCGGGCGACGTCATGCAACGCGACCCACGCCGATGTGGTGGGCGAGAAGAATGCTGCGCCGAGCGCCATCGGCACCGCATCCGGTAACACGCCGAGTGCGTCGTCGGGGGCATCGACCAGCTCACACCAGGTGCCATCGAACAACGTGCCCAATCCGCTGCCGCGCAACCACACGCGTTGTCCGACGGCGTAACGCTCGCTCGCGACGACGATGCCCGCCGCTTCCACGCCCGGCGTGTAAGGCAACGGCGGATGCCGCAGGAAGCGGCCTTGCCACACGGTGCGGTCGATGTGGCCGACGGTGGCGGCCTGCATGCGCACGAGGGTGCGACCGGGTCGCGCGACGGGCTCGGCCACTTCTTCGAGCACCGGCACCGCATCAAAGCCATGAATGCGAACCGCCTTCATGGCCGCGTCGCCAGAAAGTCGAGCACCGTGCGCGCGAAGACCTCGGGCATCTGGTCGGGCAAGGGCACCATGCCGCCGTCGATGTCGACGATGCGCGCCTGCGGCAAGTGATGCTGCAACTCCGCCGCATGCGGCGCCGCGAAAGGGTCGAGCGTGGCGCGCACGATGAGCGTCGGCTGCGTCACGCGGCCGATGCGCTCTTCCATGCAGTACGAGGCCACGGCGCGGTGCCCTTCTTCGACACGGTGACCGACCTTCATCGCATCGCGCACGAAGGCCTCGAGCAGGTCGGGGCGCCCCGGCGGATAGAAGGCCTGGCGCTTCTGCCACAGCGCAGCAAGGTGACTGCCGTCTTCACTGGGCGCCACTTCGTCGATGGGCGGACGCTGCGCGCGAGCGCGGCGAAACACCTCGTCGGTGTACGGCGTGGACGAGAGCACGAGGCTGCGCACGCGCTCGGGAAACGCCGCGGCCAA
>NZ_CALRZC010000063.1:0-36575 GCF_943372545.1 Variovorax sp. YR752
CTTGTGGTCGGGGGCGGCACGCTGCGCGAAGCGACCGAGGCCTTCCAGCGCGCCTGGCTCTCGGACGTCCTCGCCCGCCACGGCGGTCGCGTGGCCAGCGCCGCGCGCGAGGCGGGCATGGACCGCAGCAACTTCCACCGGGCGCTGCGCAAGCTGGGCCTGCTGCAGGCCGACGACCACGAGGCGCCGGGCTGACGATCGCGGCATCGCCCGAAGGGTCATCGCGCGCCGGGCGATAATCGCGCCGTGAAGCACGCCAGACCGCCGCTGGTGCAAGCCCGAAAGGGACGACGCTCTGCCTTCGGGCAACAGCATCGGGTCGAAAGATCGCACTGGAGGAACGTCCGGACTGCACAGGACAGCGCAGGAGTTAACGACTCTCCACCGTGAGGTGAGGATCAGAGCAACAGAGACGAGCCGATTCAGTTCGGGTGAAACGGGCAATCTCTGCGCGCAGCAACACCAAGTAGGCCAGTATCGAGGTGGTTCCGCTGAGCTGGCGGGTAGGTGGCATCGAGCCGTTTGGCGACAAACGGCCCAGAGTAATGGCGGTCACGCCGGGATCTTCGCAAGAGGGTTCCGGTGCACAGAATCCGGCTTATCGGCGAGCTTCACACTTTTCTTCTTCGACCACGGCCTCCTGCCGTCGTCATGCATCGAGCGCGCCGCACGGCAGCCGATGCGACGCGTAGCAACGCCGCAGCGCGTCGATCCACCCTGACGAAAACCCGGCCAGCGCCGCCTCGAGGATCAGGCCGGCGTCGTCGGACAGGCGGGCTGCCAGGTCGGGGTTGCCGCAGGCGCCCATCACCAGCTTGAACACCGGTTCGCGCAGCGCGGCCGAGCCCTTCTCGATGGCCCGGCGGGTCGTTTCCGGCCGCTGTTCCAGCGTCTTCTGCAGCCCGGCGTGGGCGTTGGACCAGGCTGGGTCGAACGGCGCTGCGTCCCTGCCGTCCAGATAGTCGTCGGCCGAAAAGCCGGGCGTCGCCATGGCTTGTTGCAGTGTCTGCGCGATGTCGAGCGCGAGTTTTTCCGTGTCCATCAGGTCATTGTCGAAGCCATGCGGCGGTCGCCTGCAAGGATTGGTAGAAACCCGTACAATTGTTAGCAAGCTAACTAATTGATAACGCCGTGGCCGATTCCGAACCCATCTCCCCGCTGCGCGAACACGCGCTGATGCGGCTCGGCACCTCGCTGTCGGTGCTCCAGCGCGGCTACCGCGCGGCGGCCGACAAGGCGGTGGCGCACGTCGGCCTGTCGCAGACGCTGGCCTGGCCGGTTGTGGTGCTCGGGCGCATGGAAGACGGTGTGCGGCAGGGCACGGTGGCCGAGGCGCTGGGCATCGAGGGGCCGTCGCTGGTGCGCTCGCTCGACCAGCTGGTCGAGGCCGGTCTGGTCGAGCGCCGCGAAGACCCGGCCGACCGCCGCGCCAAGACGCTGCACCTCACGGCCGCGGGCCGCGCCGTCTGCGAGCCCATCGAGGCCGCGCTGCGCCAGATGCGCGGCGCGCTGTTCGAAGGCATTCCCGACGACGACATCGCCGCCACCTTGCGCGTCTTCGGCGCGCTCGAGGCCAAGCTCGGCCGCAGTGCCTCCGGCATGCAGAGCCTGCAGCAGGAAGGGCGCGGCCAGTAGATGGCACTGTCGATGGCGTTGCCGCGCTTCACCCGCGCGGAAGTTCTCTTTTCGGTCAAGAGCTTCGCCGCCGCGATGCTGGCGATGTACCTGGCCAGCCGCGCCGGCCTGCCGCGCCCGTTCTGGGCGCTCATGACCACCTACGTCGTCGCCCACCCGCTGGCCGGCGCCGTGCGCTCCAAGGCGGTGTTCCGCTTCTGCGGCACGCTGATCGGCAGCGTCGCCACCGTGCTGATGGTGCCCGCGCTGTCCAACGCGCCCGAGCTGCTCACGCTGGTGCTCGCGCTGTGGGTCGGGCTGTGCCTGTACATCTCGCTGCTCGACCGCACGCCGCGCTCGTACGTCTTCATGCTCGCGGGCTACACAGCAGCGCTGATCGGCTTTCCGTCGGTGCAGACGCCGCTCGTGCTGTTCGACACCGCCGTGGCGCGCGTGGAAGAAATCGGCCTGGGCATCTTCTGCGCCACGCTGGTCCACAGCCTCGTGCTGCCCGCGGGGCTCGCGCCCACCGTGCTGGGCCTGCTCGACCGTACGCTGAAAGACGCACGCCAGTGGATCGGCGACCTGTTCCAGCCTGGCGACCGCAGCACCCCCAAGGACGCCGACCCCAAGCGACTGGACGACGACCGCCGCCGCCTCGCGGGCGACATCACGCAGCTGCGCCTTCTCTCGACCCACGTGCCCTTCGACACCACGCACCTGCGTTGGACCGCCGGCGCGATCCGCGCCATGCAGGACCGCGTGGCGGCGCTCACGCCTGCGCTGTCGGCCGTCGAAGACCGGCTGCAGGCGCTGGCGCAATCCGAAGGCCGCCTCGCGCCCGACGTCACCGCCGTGCTGGCGTTGGCCGCGCAATGGCTGCGCGACGAAAGCGACCCGGCCGTCGACGCGTCGGCCCGCCTGCAGGCGCTGCGCCAGGCGATCGGTGCGCTGGGCACTGCACAGGATGAGGGGCTCACCCCTTGGGCCCGCGCGCTGCGCATCGGCCTCGCGGGCCGGCTCGAAGAACTGGTCGACGGCTGGACCGCCTGCGCCCAGCTGCGCCGCGACATCGACGAAGGCCTGAAGGGTGGCGCGCCGCTGCGCCGCACGGCTGCGCTCGGCCATCGCGCGATGCACCGCGACTACGGCATGGCGCTGCTGTCGGCGCTCGCGGCCGTCATCGCCATCTGCCTGTGCGGCGCGTTCTGGATCCTCACGGGCTGGACCATGGGCTCGGCCGCCACCATGATGGCCGCGGTCTTCTGCTGCTTCTTCGCGACCATGGACGACCCGGTGCCGGCGATCCACGGTTTCCTGAAGTGGACGCTGTGGTCCATTCCGATCTCCGCCGTCTACGTGCTCGTGCTCATGCCCACGGTGCAGGACTTCGGCATGCTGGTCGCGATCTGCGCGCCGCTCTTCCTGCTGCTGGGCCTGTACCTGCCGCGCCCGACGCACTTCATGGCCGCGATGGCGCTGGTCTTCGGCGTGTCGGGCACGCTCGCGATGCATGACACGGCCAGCGCCGACCTCGTGAGCTTCATCAACAGCATGATCGGCCAGGTCGTCGGCGTGGTGGTCGCAGCGCGCGTCACGCGTCTCGTGCGTTCGGTGGGCGCCGACTGGAGCGCACGCCGCATCCAGCGCGCCACCTGGCGTGAACTCGGCGACATGGCCGCTTCCACCCAGCCGCAGTACGCGCAGAGCGACGCCTATGCCGTGCGCATGCTCGACCGCATTGGCCTGCTGGCGCCGCGCATCGCGCAGGCCGGCGGCACCGTCGAGGGCGTGGCCGCCAACGACGCGCTGCGCGACCTGCGCATGGGCGCCGACATCGCCGTGCTGCAGCGCGTGCGCGCCCAGTTGCCGATGGCCACTTCGTCCGCGCTGCTCGGCGGCATCGCGCGCTTCTTTCGCCAGCGCGGCGAAGGCCGCATGGCGCCGCGCCCGGCTGCACTCTTGCCGCAGATCGACGAGGCGTTGGCGGCGGTGCTCGCTGCACGCGACACCTCCACCGCGTCGCGCGCCGCCGTCACCGCACTGGTCGGCCTGCGCCGCAACCTGTTCCCCGACGCGCCGCCTTCGCTCGCAGGCGTGTCTGTGTCTTCTTCTTCACCGCAAGGAGCTTCCGCATGATCGGCGAAGCCAGTTTCTACGGGCTCTACGTGCCCTGGCTCATGCTGCTGGCCGCCGCCGCGCTGCTCGCCCTGTGGGGCGTGCGCCGGCTGCTCGCCGCCACCGGCCTGTACCGCTGGGTGTGGCACCCGGCGCTGTTCGACATGGCGCTGTACCTGCTGCTGCTGTACGGCCTGAGCCGGCTCACCGCACACCTGCAATGACGCCTGCAATGACAACTCAAACACCACCGAGATTCCCATGAAAGCCAACCCCTTCGCAGACAACCCCCGGGCCCAGAGCCTGCTGCGCGTTCTTCTCACCGTGGCCGTGGTGGCCGCCGCCGTCTGGGCGGGCTTTCGCCTGTGGGACCACTACGAACTCGCGCCGTGGACGCGCGACGGCCGTGTGCGCGCCAACGTGGTCCAGATCGCGCCCGACGTCTCGGGCCTCGTCACGGCCGTGCCGATCCGCGACAACCAGTCGGTCGCCGCCGGCACGCTGCTGTTCGAGGTCGACCGCGCGCGCTACGACCTCGCCGTGCGCCAGGCGCAGGCCGCGCTCGCCGCGCAGCGCGCCGTGAGCGCCCAGGCCCAGCGCGAGAACGCGCGCAACACAGGGCTCGACGACCTGGTGTCGAAGGAGTCGCGCGAACAGACCCGCGCCCGCGTCGAGCAGGCACACGCCGCCGTCGCGCAGGCCGAGGTGGCGCTCGATTCGGCGCGCCTGAACCTGCAGCGCGCCGAAGTGCGCGCGCCGGCCGACGGCCTCGTCACCAACCTCGACCTGCGCCAGGGCAGCTACGCCGCCGCCGGCCACCCGGTGCTTGCGCTGGTCGATGCGCAGTCGTTCTACGTCGAGGGCTACTTCGAAGAAACCAAGCTGCCGCGCATCCACCTGGGCGACCGCGTGCGCGTGACGCCGATGGGCGGCGGTGCGGTGCTCGAAGGCGCGGTCGACAGCGTGGCCGCCGGCATTGCCGACCGCGACCGATCCACCAGCGCCAACCTGCTGCCCAGCGTGAACCCCACCTTCAACTGGGTGCGACTCGCGCAGCGCATCCCGGTGCGTGTGAAGCTCGACCCGCTGCCCGACGGCGCGCGCCTCGTGGCCGGCCAGACGGTGACGGTGCAGGTCCTCGAGCGCGACACGGCCACGCCGAAGAAGGGATAAGTGCCATGACCCGCTTCGCCTTTCGCATGGCCTCGCTCGCAGTGGCGGCCGGACTCGCGGCCTGCGCGGCGGTCGGCCCCGACTACCAGCAACCGCCCGAGGCGCTGGCCAGCCAGCCCGCTGCCGGCAAGCCTTTCGCCGAAGCACCGGCGAACGCCGCGCCGCTGCCCGCGCACTGGTGGCGCCTGTACCACGACCCGCTGCTCGACCGGCTCGTCACGCAGGCGCTCGCACACAACACCGACCTGCGCCAGGCCGTGGCCAACCTCGAGCGCGAACGTGCCATCGAAACCGAAGTGGCCGGCGCCAAGTACCCCACCGTCGGCGTCAACGGCGGGCCGTCGTTCGGCCACGTCTCGGGCCTGTCGCTGCTGCAGAAGGGCTACGAGCCGCCGAACACCTTCAACTACAGCGCGGGGGCGTCGCTGTCGTACCAGGTCGACCTGTTCGGCCAGATCCGCCGCGCCATCGAGGCCTCGGCCGCCAACAGCCAGGCCGCCGAAGCCGCACTCGATCTCGTGCGCGTGAACGTCGCGGCGGGCACCGCGCGCGCCTACGCCGAGGCCTGCTCGGCCGGCCTGCGGCTGCAGATTGCGCAGAAGTCGGTCGCGCTGCAGCAAGACGCCGTGAACGTCACCGAGCGCCTGCAGCGCGCGGGCCGTGCCGGCGCCATCGACGCCGGCCGTGCGCGCGCCCAGCTCGCGCAGCTCGATGCCGCGCTGCCGCCGCTGAAGGCTCAGCGCCAGGGCGCGCTCTACCGCCTGGCCACGCTCACCGGCGCACTGCCGCAAGACTTTCCGCGCGAGGTGGCCGACTGCACCACGGCGCCGCGCGTGGCCGGCGCCCTGCCGGTGGGCGACGGCGCCGCGCTGCTGCGCCGCCGGCCCGACATCCGCCAGGCCGAGCGCAGCCTCGCCGCATCGACCGCGCGCATCGGCGTGGCCACGGCCGACCTCTATCCGAAGGTCACGCTGGGCCTCTCGGGCTCGTCGGCCGGCCATGCGACCGGCTTCGGCCGGCAGGACACGCTGGCCTGGAGCGTCGGCCCGCTGATCTCGTGGACCGTGCCCAACACCGGCGCCGCGCAGGCCCGCATCGCACAGGCCGAAGCCGGCACGCGCGCCGCGCTGGCGAAGTTCGATGGCACCGTGCTGACGGCGCTGCGTGAGACCGAAACCGCGCTCGGCACCTACGCCCGCGAACTCGACCGCCGCGCCGCCCTGCAGGCCTCGCGCGACGAAAGCGCCAAGGTCGCCGCGCAGGCGCGCCAGCTGTACCGCAACGGCCGCACCGCTTACCTCGACACGCTCGACGCCGAACGCGCGCTGGCCGGCGCCGACGCTGCATTGGCGGCCAGCGAGGCGCAGCTGGCCGACGACCAGGTCGTGCTGTTCATGGCGCTGGGCGGCGGCTGGGAGCCGGCGGACGACGCGCTGGCGCTAGGCAATCAAGACAAGCCAGCCACGACCGTCCGCTGAGCGGCACGCGCTCGCTCAGCGCGTGAACAGCCAGCCGCCCTTGGGCTGCCGCGTCAGCTCGTGGCGCTTGACGGCGCGCTCCTCGCCGTCGTCGCCCACGTAGACCACGTCGAAGCGCAGCAGCCGGGGCGACACCAGCTTCCAGTTCTGGATGCGCTGCACCGTCACGCAGGCGGTCTTGTCGTGGTACTGCATCTCGGCCATCGGCCCGCCCTGGAAGCCCGTGCCGTCGAACAGCCGGCCGGGCGCCGCGAAGGGGTTCAGCACCGCGCCGTTGCGCGCCGTGATGCAGCCTTCGGTACGCAAAAAGGATTCGATGGTCGGCGACGCGCTCCCCACCACCTTGCCCACCGCGGGGCTCGGGGGCTTGCCGCCGACGACCTCGCGGATGCGGTCGACCTGCACTGCGGTGATCGGCGCGAGGCCGTCTTTCGAGACCACGGTGGGCTGGGTGGCCGTCGCCGCGGCCGGCGCGCCGATCGGCGCGTCGGGGAACAGCAGGGCGGTGAGGTAGCTGCAGCCCGCCAGCAATGTCAGCGGCAGGGTGCAGGCGAGGGCGCGGATCGGTGGTCCGAACGTCATGGTGATCAATCTCCCGTGCGCGGCCTGGGCCGCTGTGTCCAAGTGGCAGTTCGCGGTGCCGCGCTGCCTCGTCGTGTGAATCCTTTTCTTTTCTAAGAAAGTGCTTCTTCGTTCGCTCAGAAACGCTCGTGCGGCGCCAGGTAGCGCCACTGCCCCGGCTGCAGGCCGGCCAGCGGCACGCGGCCGATGCGCAGGCGCCGCATCGCCAGGATGCGCAGGCCCACGGTGTCGCAGATGTTCGCGATCTGCCCGGGCCGCGCACCTTTAAGCGCAAAGCGCAGACCGGTCTGGTCGTCGGCTTGCCGGCCGATGCTCACGCGCGCAGGCGAACGCTCCAGCCGCGCCAGTATTTCAGGCCCGACCGGGCCGGCCACGTCGACCATCACTTCATGCTCGAGGATGCCCGCGTCTTCCTGCAGCTTGCGCTCGATGCGGAACTCCTGCGTGTAGGCCACGAGGCCGCTGGCGCCGGTTTCGAGCGGCGTCATGCAGCGCTGTCCGCGCACATGCGCCGGCAAAAAGCGCTGGCCTTCGCGCTCGGGGTCGTGGTGGTTGGCGGCCACCAGCAGTTGGTGCGCGTTGTCGGTCGGCATGCCGGCGGGCTTGTAGAGCACCAGCGTCACCGGCACGATCGGCTCGGGCCGCGCACCGGCGGCGATCTCGACCTGCTGGTGCGCCTGCACGCGCGACTGCGGCAGCAGGGCGGGCACGCCGTCGACACGCACCGCGCCGTTCTCGATCAGCAGCTCGGCCTCGCGGCGCGACACCTGGGCCATGGCGGCCACGCGCTTGGCGAGGCGCACGCCTTCGTCGCCGGGCGCAGAGGGGCGGTTCGAGCGGTTCATCGCGCGTCCGCCAGTTGACGGATGCGCGCCACGTGCGCCGCCAGCGAACGCGCGGCCACCGGCCACATGCGCTCGGGCACGTCGTCGTAGGCGAGCGGCAGCCATTGCTCGGGTGTGCCTTCGGGCAGCCGCTGCATCGCGGCGGCGATCTTGGCCTCGCGCTTCAGGCGGTGCGCCTTCAGGTGCGCGATGGCCGTGCGCGCAAAGCCGATCACGTAGCCGTGCGCCGGCAGGATGAACTCGATGCCGCCGGCCGCGCAGGCCGCGTCGAGCTTGTCGAGCGAATCGAGGTAGGCCGTCATGTCGCCGTCCGGTGGATCGACCACCGTCGTGCTGCCGTTGAGGATGTGGTCGCCCGAGAACAGCAGGCCGTCTTCTTCGAGCACCAGGCACAGGTGGTTGGCCGCATGGCCGGGCGTGTGGATGGCGCGCAGCGTGTGCACGAGCGGCGTGCCGTCGGCCGCGGTGCCCGAGAGCACCAGCCGTTCACCGTCGGCCAGCTCGCGCTCGGCGCTGAAGCGCGCGGTGGAACGCGCCGTGGACGCGGACGACAGGCCGAGGATCGGCGGCTTGCGCTCGGCCGCGCACAGCGCCTGCAGCGGCGCGGCGCCCGGCGAGTGGTCGGCGTGCGAGTGCGTGCAGACGATGAGGCGGATGTCGCCCTGCGTGGCCTCCATCAGCCGCGCGAGGTGCGTCGCGTCGTTCGGGCCCGGATCGATCACGAGGTAGCCGGTGGCCGCATCGCCCACGAGGTAGGTGTTGGTGCCCGGGCCGGTCATGGCGCTGGGGTTCGGCGCGGTGAGGCGCTGCACGTTCTTCAGCAGCGCCACGGGCTGCGTGCTCTGCCAGTCGAGCGCGTGCGCGATCTGGCCGTCGGGGCACACCAGCGCGAGTTCGCCGAAGGGCGACTCGTGTTCCATGTAGCGCGCATCTTCGCCTTTGAGCAGGCCGGCGCGCGGGCAGCTGGTCCACAGCGGTTTCTCTTCGGCACCGCTCGCCGGTGCGCAGGCTGCGAGCACCGCATCGACCGTCGCATAGGCCGCCATGCGCTGCAGCGTGCGGATGGTCGGGAAGATCATGAAGAAGCTGCCCGCCTCGTGGCGCGCCAGCGCGTCGGCCGGGCGCACCCAGCAGGGCTCGAACTGTTCGCTCTCGTCGGCCGTCGGCGTTTGGCCCTCGGGCATGCGCGCCACCAGGAAGGGCACGTCGAAGCGCTTGGGCAGGTCGCGGTCGGTGATCCAGTGCGCGAAGGTGAACACCTCGTCGGCCGACAGCACCAGGCCGCGCGCTGCGCATTGGTCGGCGAAGGCCGTGCCGGCGGTGGCGTTGCGGTCCATCGCGGCGACCTCGTCGGCGCTCACCGCGCGGCCGTCGGCGTGGCGGGCCAGCAGGATGCCGAGTTCTTCGAAAGCCTCGCGGATCGCGGCGATGGCCTGCGTGTGTTGCGTGGTGCTCTGCGTGGCGCGCCGGGCCGCGATGCGCGCGGCGTCCGCGTCGGCCGCGTCGATGTGGCCCCCCGGAAAAACGTAGGCACCGGGCGCGAAGCTCGCGGTGGCCGAGCGCCGGGTCATGAGGAGTTCGAGCCCGGCGTCGGTGTCGCGAAGCAGCAGGACGGTGGCGGCGGCGCGCACGGGCACCGGCTCGCGATGGGCGTGGAGTTGTTGTGTGGGGCGGACCATGGAGCGATTATCGGAATGTGTCCCAAGTATCGCGTGACAAAGTTTTCCAATGGCATGGTGGAGCCGAGGAGTACTCCTGCCTCGTTAAGCGGCGTGCCAGGACTTGCTTGTGCTTGTGCTTGTGCAGTCCATCACGCTGCCCGCTTCGCAATAGTTGCCCGATTCTTTCCTCCCGTTTTTGCGCGCATGGGCCTCCCACAATCCGCGGCCTGACTCCTGATCCACAGGAGCGGGTTCAGGGAGGAACACATGTCCGCATTCAGTGCTGCGCTAATGCGCACGCTCGAGATCAACAGCACCGCCATTCCGGTGTTTCTGGGGCGTCCGGCGCTCGAGCCGGTTCGCTTGTCGGGGCGCGAAGGCGTCAACAGCCTGTTCGCGTATGAGCTTCTGCTCAAGACGCCTGACACCTTGAACCTTGGCGCCAGTGAAGCTGCCGACTTCAATCTCGACAGCTTCATCGGCCATGAGATCTCCTGCACCATCCAGCTCGATGGCGCAGGTCAATTCATTGCCGGAGCCGTCGGTGCCTCGGTCGATCACATCGGGGCGGGCGCGCGCCAGATCAATGCGCTGATCACCGACGCGCAGGTCTGGGGCGAAGAAGGCCGCCATGTGCAATACAAGCTCACGCTGCGCCCGTGGCTGCACCTTGCAACCCTGTCCATCGATTGCAAGATCTACCAGGACAAGACCGTTGTCCAGATCCTGGATGAACTTCTTTCCGACTATGGCTTCCCTGTCGACAAGCGCCTGATCGAGACCTACCCGACGCGCGATTTCCAGACCCAGTACAACGAGACCGACTTCGATTTCTTCAGCCGCCTGTGTCAGGAGTGGGGCATCAGCTACTTCTTCGAGCACAGCAGCGACAAGCACCGTCTTGTGCTCATCGACAACATGGGCGCGTACAAGAAGAACGACAGCGCGGCCTACCAGGAGGTCGAGTACCACGCCCCGGGCTGGAAGGTGGATGCCGAGTACATCCACAGCTTCGTGCCTCACAACCAGTTGACAAGCGGCAGGTACGCCAGCCGCGACTACGACTACACACGGCCGAAGGCCGACCTGAGCATCGGTCGCAGCGAACCGCGTGCGACCGGTCAGGCGGACGGTGAGGTGTATCAATGGCATGAAGGCGGCGCGGGCGGCAGCCACTATGTGCAACCTCGTGCCGGCACGGCTGACGCCAACGACCCGCAAGACGAAGGCCGTCAGCTGGCGCTCCTGCGCATGCAGGCTCTGCGTACCCACGGCGCCAGGGCAAGGGCCAGTGGCAATCTGCGCGGCATGGTGCCCGGCTGCTCCTTTGAATTGGTCAAGCATCCGCGCCAGAAGGCCAATGCCGAGTACTTGATCCTGGAGACCCGCTTCCTGATCGAAGACGTCACGCAGGACAGTCAGATTCCAGAAGCCGCATCAGGCCGAAAGCAGCATTGGAGGGTGGAAGTCGACTTCACCGCGCACCCGGTGGTCGAGCCGCTGCGGCCGGCACCTACGCAAGCCAAGCCGTTCACCCGCGGCCCTCAGTCCGCACTGGTCGTCGGCCCTGCCGGGCGGAACATCTGGACCGACGACCTGGGCCGCATCAAGGTGCAGTTTCCCTGGGACCGCATCGGGACAAAGGACCAGCACAGCACCTGCTGGATACGCGTCAGCTCGCCATGGGCGGGCAACCAGCTGGGAGGCATCCAGCTTCCGCGCATCGGCCAGGAGGTGATCGTCGACTTCCTGGGCGGTGACCCCGACTTGCCCATCTGCACGGGACGGGCTTACAACCAGGCCAACCTGCCGCCGTGGGACTTGCCCGGTCAGCAGGCGCTTTCAGGCTTTCGAAGCCGCGAGCTGACAGGAGAAGGCGGCAACAGCGCGGCCGGGCGCAGCAACCATCTGGCGCTGGACGACACGGCAGGGAAGATCCAGGCTCAGCTAAAGAGTGATCACCAGCACAGCCAGCTCAGCTTGGGGTACATCACGCGCATCGAGGACAACGCCGGACGCAAGGACCCGAGGGGCGAGGGTTTTGAACTGCGCACTGACGGCCACGGTGTTCTGCGGGCGCAGGACGGCCTGCTCATCACCACCGAGCCACGCGGCAATGCCGCCAAACATGCCAAGGACCTTGGGGAGACCCTGGCCCGACTCACCACCGGGCGCGATCAGCACGAAAGCCTGTCCGAATCGGCCCAGCAGGCCGAGGCACACATCAAGGGCGATCAGGATGAGGTCACCAAGGCCCTCAAGGCGCAGAACGACGCCATCAAGGGCGGGACGGGTGATACCAAGGCGGGCAGCTTCCCGGAGTTGGCCGAGCCGCATCTGCTGCTCGCCAGCCCAGCTGGCATCCAGACCAGCACGGCGCAATCCACGCACATCGCCAGCTTCGAACACAACGCGCTCACCAGCGGTGGGCACACCAGCATCGCGGCCGCCAGGAGTTTCCTGGTGAGCGTCAAGGAGGCGATCCGGCTCTATGCCTATGACTCGGTCATCAAGCTCGTGGCGGCCAAGAACAACATCGACATCGTGGCGCTGCAGAAGAACATCAACGTCCTGGCCAAGCTCGATATCAAGTTGAGCGCCAACAAGATCAGCATCATGGCCAAGGAGCAGTTGGAGCTGGGCGGCGGGGGCAGCTACAGCGTGTACACCAGTGCGGGTATCACGCACATGACGCCGGGGAAATGGATCGAGCATGCGGGCGTGCACGCGTATCAGGGGCCGGACAACAAACCTACAACGCTGCGGGATGGTGCCAGCGAACTCAAGCTCAAGCCGCCAGAAGGTCAAATTCGTTTCGCGCTTCAGCATCTGCCGGACCAATCTCCCATCTTGTTCGCTCATCAGCCTTACACGCTCTACAAGAGCGGCGCAGAGGTCGCCAGAGGCGTGCTCGACGAATATGGGCAGGTCACCATCGAAAAGGCCGAAAAGGGCGCTGCCTACAAGGTCAAGTTGACAAACGGCACCGTCCACGACGTGCCGGTGGCCCAGGACCGAATGGAGTCGGATTCGGCCAAGGAGTCGCATACCGAACACCATCTTTCCAACCAAGGTTACCGCGCCGATGGCCAGAGTACGAACCAGCGCAAGGCTCACAAAGAACTTGGTTCTGTAGATCAGAAGGACGCTTCGCAATGACCGACCTCACCAAACTCCTCGCAGAAATCCAGAGACCCGAGACCAGCCATGTGGACATGCTCAGGCGACGCGTCTGCGGTACGTTGCAGTGGTTCCTCGAAAAGGACATCAAGACGCACCCCATTCACAACCGGAATCACCTCGAGTTCTTTTCGTGTGGGGAAAAAGGGTTTGCCTCCATTGAGAAAGACTTGCTCGCAGCCACCAGCACCATTGACCTCGTGTTGTGGGGGTTTGATCCGGGAATGGAATTGGTACGTCCAAAGGCCGGCGCTTCGAACAACGGGGGACTGGGGAGAACGCAGTGGCCTCGCGGTACCACCTATGGCGACTTGTTGACCAAGAAGGCCCGCGAGGGTGTCAAGGTGCGCATGCTGCTGTGGTACGACAACGTGCCCCTCAACGCGCTCAGTGGCAACGTGCCGGATTTTCCGTTGCTGTGGTTGCCGGCGCATTTCACATCGTCCGATCTCGTGGCACCGACACACGAGTGGCTCAAGAACCGAGCCTTTTCGCGCAAACAACTGGAGGGGCATCGCTCGGACTATTGCACCGCATGGTGGCGGGCGGCACTTTCCGGAAGGTTCCCGAACCTTGAGGTTCGCATACGTAAAGCTCAACTCGGCGCAATGACCGCCAGCATCAAGAAATACCTACCGGATCAGGGCGCACTCATCGAAGACATCACACTCAAAATAGCCGGCACGCACCATCAAAAACCAGTGTTGATCGACTACGAGAAAGGAAAGGGGAGGCCGAACACCTGTGCCTATGTGATGGGGCTCAATAGCGTGACTGACTACTGGGACACCACCGAGCACCTGTACAACGATCCGCGCCGCGAAGTTAACTTTTCGTCAGGCATGGCCTGGAAAGAAAGTGTGTGGTACCGCAAACCCTATCGCGACTACGCCATTCGCGTGCAGGGCGAGGCGCTTTACAACATCAACGAAAACTTTGTCCAGGGGTGGGACAGTGCTCAAAGCACGAGCCTTCACGGTGGCCAGCCTGGCGGGGCCCGTGCTTTGTACGCGCGGCGCGCGTCGATCAAGCCCGAGGACATGCCCGCACCGGACGGTGCGCGCCATCGCGCGCAAATCGTGCGCACCCAGCCAGAGGTACTCGACGCCACCATTCTGAAGGCCTACACCCTGGCCAGCAGCAATGCCGTGAACTACATCTATGTCGAAAACCAATACGTCCAATTGGTCGACTGGCCAAAACTGGTCAAGAAAATTCGCAGTCAATACTGCGACGGCATGAAGGCGGCCAAGGCCGCTTCCGCCGATATCACGCCGCTTCACCTGTTCGTGGTCATGCCGCAGCCCGAGCGCGGGGAGATGGTGCCGCGCACGTATGAAACCGTAGGCCAGCTCGGCGCGGCCGAGGGCATGGGCGAGTACCACAAGACCGTGCAAGGCAAGCGCAAGGCAAGCGCAAGGCCAATGCGCTGCAGCCCCCGAAGCCACCGCCCGAGGGCGTTCACCCGTTCGAGCAGGCGAACTACAACAAGGCCCTGCGCGATTGGCTGGTCGCGCGCCAAGCCAATGACAGTGCGATCGTGCGCGATTCAGCGGAGGCTGTTCCAGCCAATCCGAAGGGAGAACTCGAGGCGCTGGGAATCAAGCCCTTGGTGGCGATGCTGATGACCTTCGACGCCGGCAACGAGGCCAAGGACATACGCGTCAACAGTCGCGACAACAACGCACAGGAGGCACAAGCCGAGGAGGAAGCCAAGAACAGCAAGTCGGGCAGGGCCAGCGATGTGGACAGCTACGGCGTGGAAATTGTGCCCAGGCGGTACCGCGAGATATACATCCACAGCAAGCTGATGTTTGTGGACGATGTGTACACGACGCTGGGCAGCGCCAACCTCAACGCCAGAAGCATGGTCAGCGACAGCGAGTTCAACATCTGTGCGGCGGACTACGACTTCACTCGGGCGGCACGACGCGAGGTGTGGGGGAACATCGCGGGAAAAGATCTCGACGGAGGTGATGGGGGACTGGAGGCTGTTGCTGATGTACATGACAAATGGGGGCGTCGGATGAAAAGAAACAAAGCCGGGAGGCAGCCTGGACGCGGACCTGAGAACGGCAGCTTCATCTATCCCTTCGAAGATCCACGCGGCAAGCCCCTCGTGAGATTCGCCTAGCAAGGGTTGCCGTGACTGACTCAACGATTGCCCACCGGCGTCCGGCGATCTTTGTCGCGCTGCTCGTTTCTGTATTTCTTCTCACCGGGTGCCCCATGCAAGATCAACACTCCGCAGCGCCCGTGCTGCCCCGCTTCACCAAGCTCGATGTATTCGATCCGCACCGCCCGACCTTCGAGTGCAAGCACGAGGTTGATGTCAATCCGCCAATTACCGCCGAAGCTGAGGCGTTGTTTCAGCAAGGCATGGCTGTCACCAGCTATGACCTGTGGCCCGATGACCGCGACAACGAGAAAGCGGCGCAACGATGGACGGAGGCGGCGGTCCTGGGACACTGGAAGGCACAGCTCAACCTCGCGGGGCTGTACCTGCAGGGGTTGGGTGTGCCGCAGGATGCTGACAAGGCCCTGGAGCTCACCGAAGACCTGATGCGCAAGGGTGTGCCCGCGGCTTGGGACAACATGGGCGCCTACTACATGGGCGGAGTTGGCCCGCTCAAGCAGGATGCCACTGTGGCCTATGCGTTCTGGCAGAAGGCTGCGGACATGGGCAGCATGGCGGCGCAGGCGTATCTGGGCGAAAAATTACTTGGGACGCACGACGAGCCGCCTTCATTCTGGGGAAATCGCGTCATCGGACTCAAGATGCTGGAGTGCGGTTTTGCACAGGGATCTGGGAAGGCGGCATTTGAGTTGGGTTTGACACTCGATGTTGTTGAGAGAGCCTACCCGCGTGCTCTCTTCGTCTTGCATGAGAGCGTAAAACTTGGCAATGAGGATGGTTCGCGCTACCTGTTTGGATCATTTGACGATGGAGATGCACTTGGCGAACATCGCATCGACAAGGCCCGTGCCAAACGCTACCAAGTACTCGCGAATGCTCTCTGGCGCAACCCCGACCTGCGCTTCCCGAACCTTGACAAGGTTCTGCCGCTTCCTCCTGCCGATCTACCCAAATGGGACGGCAACAATCAGGCCTTGATCGATGCCGCCAAGGCCCTCGTGATTCAGCCAGCGAGGCAGCCTACACCCGGCTCGCAGCGCAGCGGCCGCGCTCGCATTCCTCAAGGTCATGTGCTGCAGCCACAGGCCCGCGCTGTGATCGTAGAAGCCAATACGCCTGTTCCTCACAGCGGCTATTGGCAGCCACGGCTGTACGCGCTCCATCGTGAGCATGAGCAGGTGTGGGAGCGCGCGCAGGTGCCGCAGCGCTACGAAAAAGGCGAGACCTTCGAGACCGTGGACCGCAGCAGCATGGGCCCGTACGCCAAGGTCGCACCTCGCACCGTCTGGCACTACATGGGTGAAGCAGTTGCAACGACCATCGGCTCTCATCCCCTTGTAGCTCAAGGTATTGCTCGCAGCACCTCCATGCCCGAACCGCTTGTGCGCTGCCAGGGCAGCCAGCCTTGTCCGCGCACCGGTGTGTGGTTGGCGTCGATACCCAAAGATCATTCCTTCGCGGCCCGCTACAACCGCTGGGATCGCCAGAGCTATGTGGCACACGGTCGGGCGTTTCCAGATTCTGGAGACGGCCATCTGCATATCGAACCAAGCACCGTCACCTGGCTGTGGCTGGGCAATGCCAATGAATTGGGGTTCGGGGGCGTGGCCAATGTGAGCCTTGGTCATCCGGGGGCGGAGGGAACGAACGCGTGACGATCTTTGGCGCGGGCATGAAACGCAAGCATCTGATGGCTCTTGCCGCAGCGCTCGGCTCTGCATTTCTTCTCAGCGCATGCCCTGCACAGGAGGAGCACTCCGCGGCGCCCGTGCCGCCCCGTTTCACCAAGCTCGATGCATTCGACCCGCATCGCCAGAGCTTCGAATGCAAGCACGAGGCCGATGTCAATCCACCCACCACAGCCGAAGCTGAAGCGTTGTTCCAGCAAGGCATGGCTGCCACCAGCTATGACCTCTGGCCCGATGACCGCGACAACGAGAAAGCGGCGCAGCTCTGGACACGAGCGGCGGGAAAGGGCCACTGGAAGGCGCAACTCAATCTCGCGGGGTTGTACCTGCAGGGGTTGGGTGTGCCGCAGGACGCCGACAAGGCTTTGGAACTTACCGAAGACCTGATGCGCAAGGGCGTGCCCGCAGCGTGGGACAACATGGGTGCCTACTACATGGGAGGCATTGGCCCGCTCAAGCAGGACGCCACTGTGGCTTATGCGCTCTGGCAGAAGGCTGCGGACATGGGCAGCATGGCAGCGCAGGCATATCTGGGCGAGAAATTACTTGGGACACACGACGAACCGCCTTCATTCTGGGGAAATCGCCCGATATCCCGGAAGATGTTGGAGTGCGCGTTTGCCCAAGGTTCTGGAGCGGCCGCATACACATTGGGATTGGATCTGATGGGCAATGACACCTCGTTAGGGGAGAGCTTCACGCGCGCCTTCAGCACTCTCCACGAAGGCGTCAAACTCGGCAACGAAAAAGCGGCAAACAGTTTGTCTGTTGCCTTTGATGCCGGCAGAGCACTCGTTGACCATCGTATCGATGTGGCGCGCGCCGAGCGCTACTCCATCCTGGGCGACGCCCTGTGGCGCAACCCCGACCTGCGCTTCCCAAACCTCGACAAGGTTCTCCCGCTGCCCCCAGCCAATCTACCCAAATGGAACGGCAACAAGCAGACCCTGATCGATGCCGCCAAGGCCCTTGTGGTTCAGCCAGCGGTGTTGCCTACACCGGGCTCGCAGCGCGACTCGACAACGCACAGATCAATTGACTTCAGTCGCTCGTCGGGACGCTGAGCGATTATGGAGAGGCAAGGGGCGCGGTGCATAAGCACATGTGCAAACAGATATCAGCCGCGCGCCACAATGTGCGCCTGCACCGTCCGCCTCGAAGAAAGACCGATATGGCCCATTCTCCCTTCTCGCGTCGCGCCTTGCTGGCCGCCGGCGCCTTGCTCTGCACCGCCGCCGCATCGACCCTCGCCCTGGCCCAGCCCGACTGGCCGCAACAACCCGTCACACTGATCATGGGCTTCCCGGCCGGCTCGGGCGTCGACGTGGTGGCCCGCGCCATCCAGGAGCCGCTGTCGCGCCAGCTCGGCAAGCCGGTGATCATCGACTACAAGTCGGGCGCGGCCGGCAACATTGCCAGCGAATACGTCGCCCATGCCAAGCCCGACGGCTACACGCTTTCGTTCGGCACCGCCGCCACGCACGGCAGCAACGCCGCGCTCTACAAGAAGCTGCCCTTCGACGTCGAAGCCGACTTCGTGCCCGTGGCGCCCGTGCTCGACGTGTCGAACGTGCTCACCATCAACCCCGACGTGATCAACGTGCGCACGCTCAAGGAGTTCGTCGAGCTGGTGAAGGCCAACCCCGGCAAGTACAACTACGCCTCCACCGGCAACGGCGCGGGCACGCACATGGCCTTTGCCGAGTTCAACTCGCGCCTGGGCCTGAACATGGTCCACGTGCCCTACAAGGGCGGCCCCGAGGCCATCACTTCGGTGGTGCGCGGCGAAACCTGCTGCATCATGAACCAGGTGCAGACCGTGCTGCCGCACTACAAGGCCGGCAAGGTGCGCCTGCTGGGCGTGACCACCGCCACGGCGGTGGCGGCCGTGAAAGAGGTGCCGACCATCGCCTCCAGCGGCCTGCCGGGCACCAAGGGCTTCGACAGCGCGATCTGGTTCGGCATCTTCGCGCCCAAGGGCACCGACGCGCACATCGTCGACAAGCTCAACGCCGCCGTGAAGACGGTGCTCGAGCAGCCCGAGATCCGCGAGCGCTTCGAGAGCCAGGGCAACACCGTGCGCATCGAGTCGCCCGCGCAGTTCAAGAAGACCGTGCACGCCAACCGCACGAAGTGGGCCGAAGTCGCCAAGGCGGCGAACATCAGCATCGACTGATCAGAGCGTCTTCGCCAACGTGAGGATGAAGCGGGCCTTGTTCGGCGAGTACGTCGTCTGGCCGACGGTGCCGAAACCGACGTCGTAGCCAGGGTTGGCCACAGCGACGTACGCGCTCTTCTTGTTGGCGCCCTGCACCGAGCCGGTCAGCGTGAGGCCGCTGCCGAAGTCGTAGGTGGCGCCGACGTTGTAGTCGACATAGCTCTTGTAGCCCAGGCTGCGGATGTCGCTCGACATGTTCGTGTACCCCACGGCCGCTTTCAGCGTGACCTTGGGCACGATCTCCTTGCTGTAGGCCAGGTTCAGGTAGCCGGTGTTGCGGCCCGTGCGGCCCGAGCCGGTCTTGGCGCCGGCGTAGCCGAAGTAGTCTTTCGACACCGTGTGCGAGTACTTCAGTGTGAACGAACCGAGCGTGGCATCGGTGTAGCCCGCGCTGGCGTACAGCTCGGTCGTGTTCCCCGTCGAATTGCCCGGGTACAGGTAGGTGAGGGCGCCCACGTCCATGTCGAGCGGGCCGGCCTTGAACTTGTAGCCACCGTACAGGTCGCTCTCGAGGCTGTTGCCCTTGAGCCAGTTCACGCTCGAATTCCAGTTGCCGATGTAGAAGCCGCTGTCGCCGAAGGCGTAGTCGAAACCGCCCTGCACGGCGGGCTTGAAGCCGCGGGTCTTGGCGTAGTCGTTCTTGCCGAGCATGTCCTGGTCCTGGCCGCGGAACTTGTAGTTCGTGGTCAGCGCGACGTTGCCTGTGAGCTGTGCGTTCGCGAGCATCGGCAGGGCGAACAGGGTGGGAAGAACGAGCACCGGCAAGGCGGTGCGAAGGAGGTGTTTCATCGAAAGAATTCGCTAACGGATGGAGGAGCCGGCAGCGTAGAAGGGCGCGTCTAAAGGCCGCGTAAAAAACGAAGGCCCCGGCGCAAAAGTTGTGTGTCGGGCATCGTCATCGCGACCACGCCCAGCACCACGCAGGCCAGCCCGACCCACGCCGTGGGCGCCAGCGTCTCGCCCAGAAACACCACGCCGATCGTCACGCCGATGGGCACGCGCAGATAGGCTTGTGCCGACGTCGACATCGGCCCCAGCGTCTTGATGAGCCGGAAGTAGATCGTGAAGGCCAGCGCAGTCGACAGCACCGCCAACGCCAGCACGGCGAGCATCGAGTCGGCCGAGGGCGCGAGCGCCCAGGGCCTGTCGATCGCCAGGCTCGCGGGCACGAGCAGGGCCGCGCCACTCAACAGCGAGCCGGCCGCGGGCACCATCGGGTCCAGGCCCTTGAACACGCGGCCGAACATCGCGGCGCAGCCGTAGCAGACAGCCGCCACCACCAGCGCCAGCTGTGCCAGCAGCGAATGCCCCAGCCCGTGCAGGGCCTCGAAGCCCACGATCAGGCAGATGCCCGCCAGCCCCGCGCCCACGCCGAAGAGGCGCTGCAGCGTCGGCTTCCCCGAGCCGCCGAGGCCCCACCCCAGCAGGAAGATGAAGATCGGCGAGGTCGAGTTGAGGATGGTCGCCAGCCCCGCATCCACGCTGCGTTCAGCCCACGCAATCAGCGTGAACGGCAGCACGCTGTTCAGACAAGCCTGCAGCGCGAAGCGCCGCCATGTCGCGCCGTCTTTCGGCCAGCGCACACCGCGCACGCGCAACACCGCGAGCAGCAGCAACCCGGCGATCAGGGTGCGCGCCGCGATCAGCGTGACCGGCGGGATCGTCGCCACGCCGATCTTGATGAAGGTGTACGAGGCGCCCCAGCAGGTCGCGAGCACCGCGAGCAGCGCCCATTCGAAAGCGGGGGCGTGGGGTTGGCCTGAAGCGGCGAGCGGGGTCGTTGGCATGGTGCGCCGATCTTCGCGAGACCGGCCCTTCGACACTTCGCTCACGAGCGAAACGTGCGTTGCGAAAGCCTCAGTGATCGTGCCCGTGGCTTCGCGCCGGCGCATCGCCATTCAGCAGCGCCGCCAAATCGACTTCCTGCTCCGCCGCCGCCCCCGCGATCACGCGCTGCTCCAGCGCGTCGCAAAATAATTCGATATGGTTGACAAAAATACAACCCCCATGAGTTCGAACATGCCTTCCCTGCTGCTTCGCAACGTGCGCCCCCTGGGTGCTTCTGCGGTCGACGTGCGCGTGCACGACGGGCACATCGCCGAGATCGGCACAGCGCTCGCCGCGCCGCCCGGCGCCACCGTCGAAGAAGGCGAGGGCGCCTTGCTGCTGCCCGGCCTCGTCGAAGGCCACACCCACCTCGACAAGACGATGTGGGGCATGGACTGGTACCGCAACGAGGTCGGCACCAACCTCACCGACAAGATCGAGAACGAGCGCGCCTTCCGCCACGCCAGCGGGCACGATGCCGCCGCCCAGTCGCTGGTGCTCGCGAAGGCCTTTCTCGCGCTCGGCACCACGCGCTTGCGCACGCATGTCGACGTCGACACCCAGGCCGGCCTGCGCCACCTCGAAGGCACGCTGCGCACGCGCGAGACGCTGCGCGAGGTGCAGCAGATCCAGGTCGTCGCCTTTCCGCAGTCGGGCCTGCTCGGGCGCGCCGGCACGGCCGAGCTGCTCGACCAGTCGCTGGCCATGGGCGCCGACGTGCTCGGCGGCCTCGACCCCTGCGCCATCGACGGCGACCCCGTGAAGTCGCTCGACGTGCTCTTCGGCATTGCCCACAAGCACCAGCGCCCGCTCGACATCCACCTGCACGAGCCCGGCGCCATAGGCGCCTTCTCGCTCGACCTGATCCTGCAGCGCACCGAGGCGCTCGGCATGCAGGGCAAGGTCGCCATCAGCCACGGCTTCTGCCTCGGCGATGTGAGCGAACGCGAGCGCGACGTGCTGCTCGCGCGCATGGCCAGGCTCGGCGTGGTGCTCGTCACCAGCGCACCGCCGTCGCGCAGCGTGCCGCCGCTCATGGTGTGCCGCGCCGCCGGCGTCACCGTGCTCGGCGGCAACGACGGCATCCGCGACACCTGGTCGCCCTACGGCAACCCCGACATGCTCGAGCGCGCCATGCTCATCGGCCTGCGCTACAACCTGCGCCGCGACGACGAGCTCGAAGTGGCGCTCGACACCGTCACCCACTCGGGCGCGCGCGGCTGCGGCTTCGCGGCCTACGGGCTCGACGTGGGCTGCCGCGCCGACCTCGTGCTGGTCGACGCGCAAACGACCGCGCAGGCCGTGGTGAGCCGCCCGGTGCGTCGGCTCGTGGTGTCGGGCGGCCGCGTGGTCGCGCGCCACGGCACGCTCGTGCCCGGCGCCGTGCTCGCGTGAGCCGCGCTGCATCCGCCGTAGCGACCCACTCGCGCACCGGCGCGGGCCCGGTCTTCTTCGCCTGCGTGGTCGTGCTGGTGGCGCTCAACCTGCGCGCTTTTCTCACGTCGAGCAGCCCCTTGCTCGAACCGATCCGCGCCGCAACCGGCATCGGCTTTCACGCCGTCGCATTGCTCACCGTGCTGCCGATGTTCGCGATGGGCGCCGTGTCGCTGTCGGGCGCGGCCGTGGGCCAGCGCCTGGGTGCGCGCGGCGGCATTGCGCTCGGGCTCGGCGCCATCGCGCTGGCCTGCGCCGGCCGCTATGTGGCAGGCGGTGCCGCGGCGCTGCTGTGGAGCGCCGCGCTCGCAGGTGCGGGCGTCGGGCTGGTGCAGGCGCTCATGCCCGGCGTGGTCAAGCAGGCGTACCCCGCGCGGCTCGGCCTCATGACCGGGCTCTATTCGGCCGCCATCATGGGCGGCGGCGGGCTCGGCGCCATGGCCAGCCCGTGGCTCGCGCGCGCCGTGGGCGGCGATGCGCAGCTCGACTGGCACGCCGGCCTCGCCATGTGGGCGGTGCTCGCGGTCGTGGCGCTGGTGGCGTGGCTGCGCGGCGCGCGGCAGCTGCCGTCTGCGTCGTCATCCGCACGCGGCACCGCCGATCCCTCGCTCGACCGCGCCTGGCTGCGCTGCTTCGGTCATCGCCGCGCGTGGCTGCTGGCGCTGTGCTTCGGCCTCATCAACGGCGGCTACACCAGCCTCGTCGCGTGGCTGCCGCGTTACTTCCATGCCGAGCGCGGCTGGACGGCGCAGCAGGGCGGTGCCGTGCTCGCACTCATGACGCTGGCGCAGGTCGTCGGCGCGCTCACCCTGCCGGCGCTCGCGCGGCGCGGCGGCCAGCGGGACCTGCGGCCCTGGCTGGTCGGCGCGCTGCTGGCGCAGCTCGCGGGCTTTGCGGCGCTCGGGCTCGCACTGCCCGTGCCGGCGGCCGCCATCGCCGTCGTGCTCGGCGTCGGCCTGGGCGGTGCGTTCTCGCTGTGCATGGTGCTCGCGCTCGACCACCGGCCCGACCCTGCGCAGGCCGGCGCGCTCGCCGGCTTCATGCAGGGCGTGGGCTTCATGATCGCGGCGCTCGCGCCTTTCGTCACTGGCTGGGTGCGCGAGCAGACCGGCGGCTTCACCATGGCCTGGGCCTATCTGGCCGTCGTCACCGTGCTGCTGCTGCCCGCCGTGCTGCGCTTCGACCCGCGCCGCTACGCCAGTGCCACGGCCGGCCTGTTCGGCGCGCCGGCCGCACCTGCGCTGTCCCCCATCGACCAGGCCCGCAAGGCTTGAGAAGGTGTGAACGAACCCGCCATGTCCGCTCATCCCGCCCAGACGCGCCCCCTCGGCGTTGCAAATGCTCGCCATAGCCCGAGCTATGGCTGCGCTTTGCGCCTTGATGGGGCACGCCTGGGCGGGCTGCTCGACCACGCCGGATTCATTCACACCTTCTGAGTACCCAGGAGATCCGACCCATGTACCAAGAACACTTCATGCAGCGCGCCCTGGTCCTCTCGGCCCGTGCACTTCAGGAGCCCGGCACCGAGCCCTTCGGCGCTGTCGTCGTCAAAAACGGCGAGGTGGTGGGCGAGGGCTTCAACCACTCCGTCGCGCACCACGACCCCACCTCGCACGGCGAAGTCGAAGCGATTCGCGACGCCTGCCGCCGGCTGGGCACGGTTGATTTGTCGGGTTGCGAGCTCTACACCTCGTGCGAGCCCTGCGCCATGTGCGTGGCGGCCATGCACATCGCGGGCATTGGCCCGCTGTACTACGCGGCCACGCTCGCGCAATCGGGTGAAGCATTCAAGGGCGTGACCCTGGCGGCCCGCCACCCCATCGACGTCGACGTGCTGCGCACCGAAGCCGGCGCACCGCTGGCCGCGCGTGTGCAGCCGGCCGCACAGAAGATGGACGCCGAGGCCGTGCGCATTCTGTCGGCGTGGGCTGAGCCGCGGCGCGGCGGCTGAAGCGCTACGCAGCCGCAGCGTCGCCGCGCTGCGCTGCTTCGAACTCGGCACGGTTGAACAGGCCGAAGTACAGAACCTCCGACCACTGCAACCCCAGCGGATATTCCGTCGCGCGGCTGCGCGTGCTGTCGCAGTCGTCGTCGAAGCGCAACCCGAAGAAGGCATCGAGCGGGGCCGCCTGCTTGGTCGCACCGGCCTCGCGCAGCAACTGCGCCGCTGCCGCGGTGTCTTGCGGCAGCGCATCGAGCGCGGCGCCGGCCTGTTGGCAGCGCGCCAGCTCCTGCTCGACGCAGGCCCGCAGCGGGGCTTCTTCCGATTCGGACATGGTGTCGAGCTCGATCGTCTCCAGCAGCAGGTGTTCGTCGCGGTGGGCTTCAAGAAAAGCCAGGGTTTCGTCCAGCCACTTCGGCAGCTGCGTCGAGCCCGTCGCGGGTGTTGTTGCTGCGGGCGCGGCAATGGCAGGGGGCGCCATCGATGCGGTCGACGACGAGAGCCGGCTCTTGATCCGCTCGATCAGCGACAGGGCCTTCGGCGCCGCAGGAGGTGCCGCGGGCGGGGCTGCGGGCTCCGGCACCGGCGCCTGCGCTGCCAGAAACCGCACGATGTCGATGAAGCGCTTCACCCGCGCAAAGCCCGGCTCGAAGCGGCTGCTGATCGCGTACAGCTTCACCTTCTCGTCCGCCTCGTCATCGTCGAGGCCGTCCGAGATCAGCGACGCGCACAGCTGCGGGTCGCCCGACATCAGCAGTCGGTACATGAACGGTACGTCGTAGTTCCACTCGGACACGCCCGAGATCGTTTCGGGTCGGTCCGTGTACGACGTGGGCCGGTTGCTGAGGCTGTACAGGTAAGAGCGATTGGCCATGGAGTCGAAGTGTGAATGGCGGCTGCAATGTGAGCGCGTCGCCGTGACAAAAATGAAGAAGTGCCACCCCTTGCGAAGCGGCCTTCGGCCTGGTCAGCTGATTCTGCCCGCGCCAGATTTACACTCCGCCCCATGCAAGGAAAGCAAGGAAAAGACGACGTTCAGCGCGGTCTGCAGCCCGTGGTGGAGCTGCGCTCTGAAGGCGCGTCGTACCTGTATTCCGTGCGCGCGCCGCGCTCCAAGGGCGTGATCCCGCCCAGCTCTTACAGCCACACCGGCTTTGCCAGCGTCGCCGATTGCCTGCGCGACATTGCCCGCGCGCTCGGCGGCAACTTCACACGCATCTACGTTCGCCTCGAAGGCCATTGCGTCGGCGAGCGCGACATTGCCGAGTTGCGCAAGGCGCCGGACGCCGTCGCGGCGGAACTGCAGGCCATGTGCCGCGCGGTGATCGCCGAGCAGCAGAAGCAAAAGCCGCCGCAGCAACAACAGGAACAAGGCGAAGCCACCGTGCAGCGCGGGTAGCCGCACCTAGCGACGACGACCGCCGCTGCTGCTGTCGCGCGCGCTTACTGCGCCACGTTCACGATGGTCGCCTGCATCATCGCCACCACCTTGTAGTCTGTGTCGCTCGCCTTCGCGAAGGCGCGCACTTCGCCCGTGCACACCGCGAGCAGCTTGCCCGAACTCTGCACCCGGCCGACCGCCAGGAAGCGCTCGCCCAGCGCGGGCCGCATGAAGTTGATCTTGAACTCCGCCGTCACCACGTCGCAGCCCTGCGGCGCTTTCGTGAGCCCCGCGTAGCCGCAGGCGCTGTCGACGATGCTCGTCACCGCGCCCGCATGCACATAGCCGCGCTGCTGCGACAGCGCCTTCGAGAACGGCATCTCGATGTGCACCTCGCCATCGCCCACATGCACCAGCCGCGCGCCGAGCGTGGCCATCAGGCCCTGTGCGTTGAAGCTGTCGGAGATGCGGGTGTGGAGGTCGGTCATGGCTGGCGAGGGGGAAAAGAAGCAGAAGAAAGAGGGCGCCGGTCGTGGCGCCCCGAGGGGTTGCTGCATTCTGCCGCGCGGCCGCACCGCCTCATGCCCGACGCCAGGGCCTCAATCCCACGCCGGCGACAGCCCTTGCGGATCGGTCAGCCGCTCGCCGCGGTCGAGCGCCGCGATCTGCGCCATCTCGGCCTCGGTCAGCGTCAGTTGCTGCGCCTTCAGGTTGCTCTCGAGGTTCGCGCGCTTCGTCGACGACGGAATCACCGCGTAGCCCAGCTGCATCGCCCAGGCCAGCACCACCTGCGCGGGCGTGGCGCCGTGCGCCGTGGCAATCGCGCCGATCACCGGGTCGTTCAGCACCTTGCCGTAGGCCAGCGTCATGTACGAGGTGATGCGGATGCCCTGGCTCTGCGCGAAGGCCGCCGCCTTGCGGTTCTGCAGGTAGGGGTGCAGCTCGATCTGGTTCGTGGCAATGGCCGGCGCGCCCACGGCGGCAATGGCCTCCCGCATCAGCGCGATGTTGAAGTTCGACACGCCGATCTGCTTCGTGAGCCCCAGCGCCTTGGCCTCGGCCAGCGCGCCCATGAACTCCGCCACCGGCACCGCGTTGCCGGGCGAGGGCCAGTGGATCAGCGTCAGGTCCACATGGTCGGTGCGCAGCTTGGCGAGGCTGTCTTTCAGGCTGGGCACCAGCTTGTCTTTGGCGTAGTGGTCGGTCCAGATCTTGGTGGTGATGAACAGGTCGTTGCGGGCCACGCCGCTTTCGGCAATGGATTGGCCCACCTCGGCTTCGTTGCCGTAGATCTGCGCCGTGTCGATCGTGCGGTAGCCCAGGTCGAGGCCGTTCTTCACCGAGTCGATCACCACCTGGCCCTGCAGGCGGAAGGTGCCGAGCCCGAAGGCGGGAATGGGAGCGTTGATGTTGTTCGTGGTCATGACGTGTGTTGTCCTTGTGCGTTCAAAGAAATGGAAAAGAAGAGGGGAGAAGAGGAAGGCTCAGTGCCCGACCGGCACCGGCCCCGAGGCGTGCACCGGAATGCCGGCACGGCGGTCGAGCGTGCCGCTCCATTGCGTGAGGGCCAGAGAGACCAGCACGACGAGTGCGCCGATCCAGGGCGTGTGCATCAGCCCGAGGTGCGTCACGATCAAACCGCCGGCCCAGGCCGCGCCCGCAATGCCCAGGTTGAAGGCCGCGATGTTCAGGCCCGAGGCCACGTCCACCGCCTGCGGCGTGAAGCGTTCGGCCTGCTTCACCACGTACACCTGCAGCCCCGGCACATTGCCGAACGCCACCGCGCCCCACATCAGCACCGCCACCAGCGCCAGCCACTTGTGCGGCGCCGCGAAGTTGAAGACCAGCAGCACCGCCGCCAGCAGCGCAAAGATGATCTTCAGCGCCGGAATCGGCCCCAGCCGGTCGGCCAGCTTGCCGCCCCAGATGTTGCCTACCGCCACCGAGATGCCGTACACCAGCATCACCCAGCCCACCGCGCCGGCGCTGAAGCCCGACACATCCGTGAGGATCGGCGCCAGGAACGTGAACGGAATGAACGAGCCGCCGTAGCCGATGGCCGTCTTGGCATACACCAGCAGCAGGCGCGGCTCGGCCAGCACCTTCGCTTGTTGCGCCAGCGAGGCCGGCGGCGTGTGGCGGATGTTGCCCGGCACGAAGATCCAGCTGCCGATGAAGGCGACCACGCCCAGCGCCGACACCGCCAGGAAGGTCTCGCGCCAGCCGAAGTGCTGCCCGATGAACGTGCCCAGCGGCACGCCCGTGACCAGCGCCACCGTGAGGCCCGTGAACATGATCGCGATGGCGCTCGCCGCCTTGTCCTTCGGCACCAGGCCGGTGGCAATCGTCGAGCCGATCGAGAAGAACACCCCGTGCGCCAGCCCCGTGAGCACGCGGGCGGCAATCAGCGATTCATAGCTGGGCGCCTGCCACGCCAGCAGGTTGCCGACCGTGAACAGCGCCATCAGCCCGAGCAGCAGCGCCTTGCGCGGCAGCTTGCCCGTGAGGGCCGTGAGCACCGGCGCGCCAATGGCAACGCCCAGCGCATAGAGGCTGACCAGCAGGCCGGCCGAGGGAAGGCCGATGCCGAGGTCGGCAGCGACGGTGGGGAGGAGGCCAACGATGACGAACTCGGTCGTTCCGATGGCGAAGGCGCTGAGGGTCAGCGCGAGTAAGGCGATTGGCATGAGAGCACTCCTTCTGGGATGAGGAGGAGTGTCTTGCGGTTACCTTTGCGGATAAATGGGGGTGGATGCAGAAGATAGTTGCCCTGGAGACAATAATCTATTCAAGCTTTGAGTACTCTGTTATGCAACGATCCTGCTCAACTTATGGCCGTTAAATTCCGTTGCATGCATGCGTATTTTATTGCCTGTCAAATTGCTTGAAGTATGTTTCGTATTGGGATTTTGAAATAATTCCGATTTTCTCAAAAAAACAGGCTGTCTTTATTTTAAAACTATTCTTGATCATTTTAATTAATGATTGATAGCGATCAGTGCTCTCTATGCCTAATGCATGACCGTCGCTCTTTTTGATTTGCGCCTTAATGTTTCCGCGTGCTGATGCATTGAGGTCTGCCGATCTTTTTGAATCTTTTCTAGACGTTGGGCAAGATTCACCATCTCGATTAACTTCCAGATATTCGACTAAGAGGGAATTAAATCTTTCCTCGAATTTTTCATCGGCAAGATCTTCAATCATTGTATTGAGCAAGCGCCGGGATTTTCTTGCGACCTCAATGTATCTGTTTCCGACGATTCGGTGCTGAGTTATTTGTTTTTCTAGGCCAAAAAAACTGAGCACTGCTGTCGAAAGGCCAACAAATACCGAGAGGGCAGAAAAGGCCAGCTTTTGCTGATCTGCATTTAGGTTGATTAAAGGCAGTGCTTCTTTGAAGGCTGCGGATGCTATCAGAGCAGTGCCGATGACTGATGACAGTCCAAGAAGGATCTTGTAAACATTTTTCCTGTCTGCGGCAATGAAGTGACGGTCTTTTCCGATTTTTGAGTCGACCTCCAAGTTGGCGACCTCAAGCATCTTTAATTGTGCAGAGTCTATTGAATTGCTTGCTGTCATGAGAGTTGAAAGGTGGTTGAACGGATGCTCATGCGCTTTCCATCAGTCGGATGTAGTTTTTTAATTTCCCGGCCAAATAATCAACGACATTGGGTTTTGAAATTGCTTGTACTGCGGTGAACTCAATGAAGTTTGCTCCGCGCCTAATGTTGTTGGTGATTTGCTTGGACTCACGATTCCCGCCTTGTAGCACTGAGCATTCTTTGTAGTTTTCAAGAATTAAGTCTGGTCGAAATCCGCTGACCTGGGTGCTTCCAAGGTTGTAATTTGGATATATTTTTCGCAACTCAGTCTCGTACTGAACGCTTCTGAATTGTCCTGCCGCCCAAAATTTCTGCGTAGGTATGTTTTTTATGGCTTGTATTTGTTGTACCGCCTGATTTCTTGAGGTCAAAATCCCGTCAACAGTTTTCTGTGTTGCATACGGACTTGGAACATTGAACAGAACATCAAATCCATCTCGCAAAGTTTGAGCGTCTGGCAGCATGCTTAGCAGCGGGCCAATCATTTTTGGTCCGAGTAGAATTATTCTTAAATTCCACTCTGACTCAAGCATTAAGGCTGACTGTTGATTTGTTCCTGGCATTATTTTTGAGGCCCAATCGTCAGTCCAAAGCAATATTGAAACTTCTTCCGCACTAAATTCAGTCAATGGCTTCCCCATGCTGACGAGCAACGGGAGGTAATCCGGTTGTTCGTGAAGAACACACAACGTAAGATGGTTTTTTATTGCTGGGCGCCCCATTCTTGTTTGTACCGCATCACTGACTGCCGCATCAACTGCTTCAAAGGCTGCGGGAAATGTGCCTGCACCGGCGAGCGAGTCAAAAATTGCTGTTTTCCGCCCTGGCGTTGCGTTATTTATGCAATACCAATAAGAAAATCCATTAAGTCTATTTGTATTGATGCGAACAACTTTTTCTTTTGTGGAAGCATCTGCTGGAGGTAGTTCCTTGACTGACATCATTCCATGATGTTGGCCATTTACATGGTATGCGAAGTTGTCGAGGAATTCGCGACGATTGCTAAGCATCACGAACAAGCAGCCTCTCAATTCAGTCCGGCAAAATTTCACAAACTTCTCTGCGGAGGCCTTTAGTAAGCGCTCTGGATCGGATGATTGTAGGAAATTTTGCATATCCATCCCAAGCAATCGAAGTTGCATGTATGCCTGATCAGCTTCATCAAGCAGAACTATTCCTCGGTTGTTTTGGTGATTGACAAAATTCTTTATCTCTAAATTCCAATCGTCGTCGTGACCTGCATCTCTCGATAGCACTTTGAGATTGTTTGCTGGTGCGACTATTCGTTCGCCAGTGGTGAACTCGTCAACCGCTATGCGATGCCACAAATTCTCGTCGTCATATTCCGTTGCATTTCTGCTCTTTTCCACATCGCCTGCAAAACGGCGTGCGAAGAGCGTTTTTCCTGAGCCCTGTGGTGCATATATCCCAAGAGTTCGTGACTCTCTTCTCGCAAATAATGCTCGTCGCATTGTGCTCAGCTCATGAACCAGTGGTTGCCAGTGATCAAGGAAAACGCGATATCTTTCGAAGTCGGACAAACTCTCTGCCCGATCTGGGTATCGCAACGCCATTAATTGTCTCGACATATGCTCCGCCTTTAATGTAGGTCGGAAGCATAACCTGTGGAAACACTTTGCAATACAGATAACTGACGGGAATTGGAGAAAACCCCTAAGGCTACTCTTGCAAATTTAGGCGCAATTTGATTTGTCTTGCTAGAGGCCACGACGCGTTGAGTGGCGGATAAGCCTTGGCTATACTGCTTCGTCGCGCGAGAAGGCGCGATCGGGTTTGGAAGCCCGTCGAACCCTCTGCGACGAAAGCCGCAGACACCGCACGTGGTCTGCGGCTTTTTCGTTCGTACGCCTTTTTAGGCGGCTCGGACGGGAGGGCGCGAGCCCTGCCGGCTTTCGCAAGAGGGTTCCCGGTCTTCCAACCCGTTCGAGCTGCCGCCACCGTTTGGAAGCGGGTGCGTCGGCTGTAGCAAACAGAACCCGATTGGAGGCCTCTATGGCTGAATCTGCACCCGTGTTCGTGCAATCTCGCGCTTGCACCTCTTCTCTCGACCCCGCACCTACCCTCGACGACCTCGCTCTCCAAGCCTGCGACGACGCCGACAGCCTCAACGGCGTAATGCGCGCCTACACCGCACTAGAAAAGCTCGTAGACACCAGCGCCTTGAACGACAGCGAAGAGCTCGCCCCCACCCGCACTGAACTGAGCGCCCTGCTGCGCCTGCTCAACGAGGCATTGATGACACGCATCGCCACCGTCAACGCAACAGCCGGCGCGGTACGCGATGCGCTGCTGCAAGCGCAGCCCTCGCTCAAGCCGGCCTAGCCACAGCGGCCGGCGTGAAGCCTCTGCATCACTACCGGCCCGGAGCCCCTACGCCGCCTTCGGCTCCGGCAACACCGCCGTCAACGCAAAGTCCACCAGCATCAACCACGTCTCTTCGAGCCCGGTGATGTTGTGGTGGTCCGAGTTCGACACGGTCTGCACGCTCACGGGCGTGGGCCAGGCGGCGATGAGTTTTTCGGAGCGTTCGTGCGGCACCACGTCGTCCTTCGCGGCGAGCAGCACCTGGGTCTTGGCGGCGACTTCCTTGCTGTGCTCGATGGAGTTGAAGCGGTGCCGCAGCAACAGCGACAGCGGCACGAGCGGAAAGCGCTTCTTCGCAACTTCGAGCAGCGAGTCGTACGGGGTGACGAGCTGCAGGCTTTCGAAGGGCTGTTGCGCCACGAGCTGGATGGCCACGCCGGTGCCGAGGCTGCGGCCGACCACGTGCAGGCGCGCGTGCGGAAAGGCGCGGCGCAGGTGGTTGGCGAATTGGGCGGCGTCGGCCACGGAGGCGATTTCAGAAGGCGCGCCCTCGGAGTCGGCCACGCCCCGGTAGTTGAGCGCCGCAAAGCCGAAGCCCTCGGGCAGCCAGTGCAGCATCTGCGCGGTGGCGCGCACGTCTTCGCCGCGGCCGGCGAAGTAGATGAACAGGTCTTGCAGCGCGTCTTCACCGTGCGGGTGGTACACGTAGCCGCGCACCATGCCGCCCGGCACGGGGTGCGAGTAGGTCGAGAAGTCGTCCGACAGATGCACCACGGGCAGCTTGCGGGCGTTGAACAAGATGTGGCCCTGTCGCGTGGCGAGCAGGGTCCAGTAGGCGGCCAGGCTGCCAATGACGGCGGCCGAGGCCGACAGGGCAATGCGCGCAATCTTGGCTTGGGTCTTCGGCTGCAAATCAGGGCTCCCGGAAAAATGGCTGCGTGGCGCCGCAAGGGCAGGGCCCAGCGGGTGCACAACGCGCAAGGGGCGTAGTTTCACCGCGTTCGCAAGGCGCTGCGTTGCGAGGTGTATGGCGGTACCGTGCGGCGCGCTGGCCGGGGGCTGAAGATAATCCGGACATGATCGCTCTCGACTGCTACTACAGCCTCTCCTCGCCCTGGGCCTACCTCGGCGGCCCGCAACTGCAAGACATCGTGCGCCGCCACCACGTGCAGCTCACGCTCAAGCCCTACGACTTCCAGGCGGTGGTACCGCAGACCGGCGGCATTCCGCTGAAGACGCGCCCCGAGCCGCGCCGCACGTACCACGCGCTGGAGCTGTCGCGCTGGCGCGATTACCTCGGCATGCCGATGAACCTGGAGCCGGCGCACTACCCGAAGGGCGCGCCGACCGATCCGAACTGGAACAAGTACCCCGGCTGGATGGTGATTGCCGCCCAGCTGCAGGGCCTCGACGCGCAACCGCTGTCGCACGCCTTGCTGCGCGCGCTGTGGGCCGAAGAGCGCGACACGGCGCAGGCCGACGTGCGCATCGCGATCGCCGATGAAACCGGCTACGACGGTGCGGCGCTGCAGGCGCTGGAGCAGTCGGCCGAGGTGCTGGCCGTGTACCGCGCGAACAGCGCCGACGCGGTGGCCGCGGGCGTGTTCGGCGCGCCCACGTTCATCCTGAACGGCGAGCGCTTCTGGGGACAAGACCGCCTGGCGTTCCTCGACCGGGCGCTGGACAAGCTGCGCGCCGGCGGCTGAGCGACCACGTCGTTTTTCTTCTTCTTCAGGCGAACGAGCGCGGCAGCAGCGCGGGAATGAGCGAGCGGTTCAGCCGCTCGCGCCACCAGCGCAGCGCCTGGCCTTGTGCGCCGGTTTTCCACGCGAGCCAGAAGGCTTCGGGCGTGCGCGGCTCTTCGGTCGGCAGTTCGACCAGCGTGCCGCGCGACAGCTCGCCGGCGATGCAGGCGCGCGGCAGAAAGCCGTGGCCCAGCCCGGCGACCTGGCAGGCGACCTTGGCGGCCATCGACGGCACGGTGATGCGCGGCTGGCCGGCCATGAGGCCCACGGTGCGGTCTGACAGGATGCGCGCGGTGTCGCCGACGACGATGGCGTTGCAGTCGATCAGGTCGCCGCGCTGCACGGGGCGCGTCAGCCGCGTGAGCGGGTGGGTGGGCGCGACGCAGAAGGCGAATTCGAGGCTGCCCACGGCCGCGGTCTGGTAGCCGCCGCCGGCCGGGCCTTCGCCCGCGGCCACCACGATGTCGGCGCGGCCCTCGCGCAGCGCCTCCCAGCTGCCGGTGAGCGCCTCGCAGCCGATGCGCAGCCGCGTGCCGCAGCGCAGGTCTTCAAAAGCGCGGATGTCGCTCATGAAGGCCTCGGTGGGAATGAGCGAGTCGTGCACCAGCCGCAGCTCCGACTCGTAGCCGGTGGCAATCTGACGCATGCGCGATTCGAGGTCGCTCGCGGCGCCGAGCAGCCAGCGGCCTTCCTTGAGCATTTCTTCGCCGGCCCCGGTGAGGGTCACGCGCGGGCCGTTGCGCTCGAACAGCAGCATGCCGAGCTGCTCTTCGAGCTTGCCGACGGCGTAAGAGATGGTGGAGGGCACCTTGTTCAGCCGCGTGGCGGCGGCGGCAAAGGAGCCGTGGCGCGCAATGGCGTCGACGACCTCGATGGCTTCCAGGGTGAGCTTGAGCACGGGGCGTTCCTCGCAAAAAAGGAATGATCGAAAACTTCGATCATTGATGGTGAAAAGTTTCGTCGATGAGGCCCTGCGTGCACCGGATGATTCAGCCCACGCCAAGGAAATTCCCTCCGAAAGCGATTGTGAATCGAATCGAATATCTAAGTACTCAACCCTGTCAAAGGAGCCTCTCATGACCGTCAAAGCCACCCCCACCGCCGGCGCCACGCTGCTCACCCCCACCGACCACACGCTGGTGATGATCGACTTCCAGTCGCAGATGGCCTTTGCCACGCACTCGATCGACGCCGTCAACCTGCGCAACAACGCCGCGCTGGTGGCGCAGGCGGCGGCCGGCTTCAAGGTGTCGACCATCCTGACGACGGTGGCCGAGAAGAGTTTTTCGGGTCCGATGTTCAGCGAGATCACCGACGCCTTCCCCGGCCAGAAGATGCTCGACCGCACCTCGATGAACACCTGGGAAGACGCCGCCGTGATCGACCGCGTGAACGAAATCGGCAAGCCGCGCATCGTGCTGGCGGGCCTGTGGACCAGCGTGTGCATCGTGGGCCCGGCGCTCTCGGCGCTCGACCAGGGCTTCGAGGTGTACGTGATTGCCGATGCCAGCGGCGACGTGTCGGTCGAGGCGCACAACCGCGCGATGGAGCGCATGGTGCAGGCCGGCGCGCGGCCGATGACCTCGCTGCAGTACCTGCTGGAGCTGCAGCGCGACTGGGCGCGTGGCGACACGTACGAGCTGACGACCGGCATTGCGAAGAAGGTGGGCGGCGCCTACGGTCTCGGCGTGACCTACGCCCAAACGATGTTCGGCGCGCACGAAGGCTGAGCGCCAGAGCACCCGGAAGGCCGACCGACCATGAAGACCTATGTCGTTTCCCTCGCGCTCGGCCTGCTGGTCGGCGTGATCTACGCGCTCTTCCAGGTGCGCTCGCCGGCGCCGCCGGTGATCGCCCTGGTGGGCCTCTTGGGCATCCTGCTGGGCGAGCAGATCCCGCCGCTGGTGCGGCAGGTGTTCGACCGGCCGGCCGCCACCTCGTGGCTGCAGCACCAGGTCAAGCCGCATGTGTTCGGCGAACTGCCCGCCTGCGTGAAGCCCGAGGCGGTGAAGACCGCCGCCGCCCGCCCCTCGGAGCGGAGCGACGCATGAGCTCGCAAGACCCGCAACGCCGTCACTTTCTTGGCGCCCTTGGCGCCCTCGCAGCCACCTCCATCGCACCCGCATCGACCATGGCCCACACCGAAAACTCCACCCCCGACCTCATCCTGCGCAACGGTCGCTTCACCACGCTGGACCGTGCCAACCCCACGGCCGATGCGGTGGCGATCAAGGACGGCCGCTTCACCCGCGTGGGCCGCGCCGAAGACGTGCTGCCGCTGGCCGGCAGCCGCACCCGCGTGATCGACCTGCAGGGCAAGCGCGTGCTGCCGGGGCTCATCGACAACCACCTGCACATCATTCGCGGCGGGCTCAACTACAACATGGAGCTGCGCTGGGACGGCGTGAAGAGCCTGGCCGATGCGATGGGCATGCTCAAGCGCCAGGTGGCGATCACGCCCGCGCCGCAGTGGGTGCGCGTGGTGGGCGGTTTCACCGAGCACCAGTTCGTCGAGAAGCGCCTGCCGACCCTGGCCGAGCTGAACGCGGTGGCGCCCGACACGCCGGTGTTCATCCTGCATCTGTACGACCGCGCGCTGCTCAACGGCGCCGCGCTGCGCGCCGTGGGCTACACCAAGGACACGCCCGCGCCGCCCGGCGGCGAGATCGTGCGCGACAGCGCCGGCAACCCGACCGGCCTGCTGCTGGCCAAGCCGAACGCGGCCATCCTCTACGCCACGCTGGCCAAGGGGCCGAAGCTGCCGTTCGACTACCAGCTCAACTCCACGCGCCACTTCATGCGCGAGCTCAACCGCCTGGGCGTGACCGGCGCCATCGACGCGGGCGGCGGCAACCAGAACTTCCCCGACGACTACGAAGTGATCCGCAAGCTGCACGACGACGGGCAGCTCACGATCCGCCTGGCCTACAACCTCTTCACGCAGAAGCCCAAGGCCGAGAAGGACGACTTCCTGAACTGGACGGCCAACTCGACTTACAAGCAGGGCGACGACTACTTCCGCCACAACGGCGCAGGCGAGATGCTGGTGTTCTCGGCGGCCGACTTCGAAGACTTTCGCCAGCCGCGCCCCGAGATGGCGCCCGAGATGGAAGGCGACCTTGAAGGCGTGGTGCGCATCCTGGCGCAGAACCGCTGGCCCTGGCGCATGCACGCGACCTACGACGAAACCATCAGCCGTTCGCTCGACGTGTTCGAGAAGGTCAACAAGGACACGCCGCTCGCGGGCCTGAACTGGTTCTTCGATCATGCCGAGACGATTTCCGAGAAGTCGATGGACCGCATCGCCGCGCTGGGCGGCGGCGTGGCGGTGCAGCACCGCATGGCTTACCAGGGCGAGTACTTCGTCGAGCGCTACGGCCCCGGCGCGGCCGAGGCCACGCCGCCGGTGAAGCGCATGCTCGAACGCGGCCTGAAGGTCTCGGCCGGCACCGATGCGACGCGCGTGGCCTCGTACAACCCGTGGGTGTCGCTGTCGTGGCTGGTCACGGGCAAGACGGTGGGCGGCATGCAGCTGTACCCGCAGCGCAACTGCCTGGACCGCGAGGCCGCGCTGCGCATGTGGACCGAGAACGTCACCTGGTTCTCGAACGAAGAGGGCAAGAAG